>NZ_KI272827.1:90027-115055 GCF_000469505.1 Leptotrichia sp. oral taxon 215 str. W9775
ACTGTTTTATATAAGTAAAATTTTAGTAAATGAATAAAATATAGCTTTTACATATATTATATTTAATTTTTACTATTTTGAGACATCCTCTTTTTATTTGAGATTATAATATTTTTCTTATTAATATCTAAACATTCTGATATTATCAGATCCTTTTTCATTTACCCAACGTTTCAATATCATTCCCTGTTTTGCTTTCAGAGATAGTTTTATTTTCCCTTTTCCGTCTATTTTAACAATAGTTCCCTTTATAAGATCTATATATTTTTCATTTGGATGGGAAGTTATAAATTCAATATTATCAACATCTTTAAAAGAATTATTTATAACAGTAATCAGGGATCTACCTTCATTTGTACGCTCATAGGCAATTACATCATTTACATTATCAGCAAGCAGTTCCTTAAATTTTCCATATACAAGAACTCTGTTTTCCCTTCTTATTTTTATAAGTTTTTTATACCATTTAAATAAATCCTTATCCGGATATTGTTCATATTCTTCATTTCTATTTACTTTGGAAGGATTTTTTTCCAGATCGTAAATAAATTCATCCCAGAGCATAGGCTTTCTGCAGTAAGGATCTGTAGCTCCCCACATACCTACTTCATCTCCATGGAATAACATTGGAGCTCCTATATATGTCATCTGAAAAATTGAAATAAGTTTCAATATATCCTTTGGCTTTATATTACTGTTAATCCAGTCTATTGTTGTATTCGGATGATAATTTGAAGCTAAATCAGGTCTTATTCCATTATATCCCTTTTCAAGCTGTTTACCTTCCTCCAGATTTCTTCCTACCTTATCATTTACAATTCTTGAATAAAGCCTGTCTGTATCGTGCGAACCGTTCAAATTCTGTGAAGCCTGCAACGCCTGAAATGGATACCATGTTCTCTTTTCCCTCAGTTCATTGAAAAAATCCTTAGCTGTAAGTTTGTAAGTTTCTCCGCCTTCTTTCCCCTGGTTTACAAAGTATCCTATTACCGTTTTCAGCCATTCGTAATTCATGACAGTATCAAATTTATTACCGTTATTTATATCACCTGAAGCATTTCCCCACAGCTCGGCAGTTATATAGGAATCATCTTTTACATCCTTTACAACTTCACGCCATTCATGCCAGAATTTCTGATTTTCCAGACAGTTTGGAACATCAAGCCTCCATCCGTCTATTCCATCATCTTCCTGCCAGTTGTCAGAAACTTTTCCGTCAGGTCCATACATCCATTTTCTTGTAATATTAAAAATATACTCCTTATAGTGTTCATTGAATGTATTAAATTCAGGCAACGAATTAAATCCTGCCCACGCATTGTAAATTACCCTTTCTTTATTTGCATTTACAGTGAGATAGGCATCTTCATCAGAAAAATAATCTTCTACCGGTACATGCTTTTCAAAGTCTGTAAATTTATACCAGTCCTTGTATACAGATTTTTCTCCGTCAGCCATTACCATATTAAATGTCCAGTGCCTGTCGCTGCTGTGATTAAACACACCGTCAAATATGACTCTTATTCCGTTCTTATGTAATTCCTTTATTAAATCAGCCATTATAAGATCAGATTCTGTCCATACCCATGTTGCCGGATCTTCTGTTTCTCCATATCCGTTCTTTCCTTTATTTTCACCCTTCAGATTTACTTCCAGAAGTTTCAGTTCACTGTTATTAACTGCATTTTTCCCAAGAACATCAATATACGTCTTATTTCCATAGCTATTGCTTTCCGATACGTCAACATTGTGTTTCTTACCACTTGTTCTTATTGTTCCAAAATCCGGAGAAATATGCCTGAAATCATTTGCTCCATACTTATGGTTCTGATATGAGAAAAACACCGGATTTAGCCAGACAGCATTTATTCCCAGTTCCTTCATGTAAGGAATCTTCTCTTTAATTCCCTGCAGGTCTCCACCGTACATTCTTGCATATTTTAAGCTGTAATTTATATTTTTTTCCTTTTCCTTTTCCTTTTCCCATGAAACCTGCTGATTAAAATCAGAAGTCCATCTATTTCTGTCAAATTTCTCTTCATTTTCATTTTTAGACCATTTATATTTTTCTATAAAGTTCTGTTCATGAAGCTCATTTGCTTTAAATGCCTCCGGACCAAATTCATTGAAAATAGGGTCATTATAGTTATTTCCATTATAAAATCTGTCAGGAAATATATTATACCAGATTGCTTCCTTGGACCAGTTAGGTACTTTAAAAATCTGAATATCTTCCGATGAAGTTTTTACAGACAGCCTCTTTGGTTTTTTCTCGTATGACAAATCTTTTCCGTCAAAGTATGCCTTAACTCCACCATCTTCCAGAACGAAGAAATAAAGAATCTTTTCAACTTCCTTTCCAAAGTCGATTATTCTTTCAAAATAGTCAAAACCATTTGTTTTGTCCCTAAATCTTTCCAGCTCATAAATCATCTCATAATTGTCTTCTTCGTTAAGAACCACACTTATATAAGCTCTTTCCACATCATTCATCTGGGTTCTTATTTTAAACTCATATTCCCTGTCTGAAAGCTTATTAAAATATTTCAGGCTTTCATAATTATGAACTATTGCTTTAAGGTTAGTTTTTCTATCTATGGCTTCAAATACAAATTTTCCTGTACCAAGATCCCCCTGTGGAAACAATGCTCCATTTTCTCCGATTATAAGCTTCAGGTTTTCATTTTTCGGATACCATTCATTATCAATCAGATATTTATATTCATAAGTTCCTTCAGATAATACCAGTTCAATCTCATAAAGAGTATCTTCTATATGATGGACGGGCTCATCATCTGTAGTCCATCCATTAAAAATTCCTGATATTTTTATTTCATCAGCTTTTTCAAGATTAAAATCCTTTATATCCAGTTTCATTCTATGAAATTTTGTTTTTGAAAATAAAACCTTGTTTTTTTCAGCATCATAAGTTATCAGAATATCCAGTCCCTTTTGGAATCCTGTTATTGGTTTCGGAGGAGTATTCTTTTCTGCCTTTGCTTCAAAATCAGTTGCAAAGGGAGCTGTATGATTGTAAGTAACTCCCTCCAGATTTCCATTTTCATCTTCCAGCGAAAAAGAATAGCTTCCCGGTTCTATATTTGACCATTTGCATATGTATATTCCGTCGTTTCTTTTTTTCAGCTCTATTTTTTTGTATAATTCGTTGTTTCTGAATATTAATACTCTGCTTTTCATTTCTCTCCCAATTCCTTTATATATAAACTTCTTATCCTCTGTTTTCCAGATATGGAAATCTATATTTCAAAAAATACTTTATACGCTCTGTATGTTTCATACAAGTCAGCCTTAGAGGATATTTCAAACAGTGAATGCATCGATAAAAGTGCCGGTCCTGCGTCTATTGTTCTTATTCCATAGTAGGCAAGGAATTTTGCAACTGTTCCTCCTCCACCTTCGTCAACTTTTCCAAATCCTCCAAATTGATATTTTATATCATTTTTATTAAATATCTGTCTTATTTCCTGAATAAATTCAGCATCTGCATCATTTGCCGATACTTTTCCTCTACTTCCCGTATATTTTGCAAATGCCAGTCCATAAGAAAGTCTTGCAACATTTTCAGGATCGTGAACAGATTTAAATACAGGATTCATTGCGGCAGTAACATCTGATGACAATGCCTTTGAATTCCATAGGGTTTCCCTCAGAATCTGATCATTGTAGTTTTTTTCAGTCATTGAAAGAAGTTTTCCTACAATTAATTCAGGTAATGTTGTCTTCAAGCTTGTAGAACCTTCACTTCCTATTTCTTCCTTATCTGTAAGATATACCATTACAGTCTTTTCAGGATTTTCCACTTCATAAAGGGCTCTTAATGAAGTATATGCACATATTCTGTCATCCTGTCCATATCCTCCTATCATACTCTGGTCAATTCCAACATCTCTTAATTTCCCCGCCGGAACTACTTCAAGTTCTGCTGTAATAAAGTCATCTTCCTCTATTCCATATTCTTCCTTAAGCTTATTAAGTACAAGCTGTTTTGTCTGTTTCTTTACATTTTCATCATTTACTGGCATATTTCCAAATAAAAGTTTCAGTTCCTCACCTTTGATAACTTCCCTTGTATTTCTATCATCCTGAACTTTATATGACAGATGTGGAAGTATATCAGGTACACTGAATACAGGGTCTGTATCCTTTTCACCTATTGAAAGTGTAACTTTTTTCCCATCAGCAAGGAATACTACTCCATGCAGTGCTAAAGGTGTAGCTGCCCATTGATATTTCTTTATTCCTCCATAATAATGTGTATTTAAAAGGGCAAATTCCTCTTCTTCCTTTATTGGATTAGGTTTTAAATCAAGTCTTGGAGAATCAATATGTGAAACTATCATGTTAATTCCACTTTTAATATCTTTTCCCACTATTACTGCAATAAGGTTTTTATCCCTATTATTAAAGTAAACCTTATCTCCTGTTTTCAATTCTGTCTTTTCGTTTATATTCACAAACCCATTTTTCTTAAGTTCTTCTTCCGTAACAGTTACAAATTCCCTTTCTGTCTTTGCAGAATCAAGGTATGCCTTATACTCTTCCGAAAATTCAAAAATTCTTTTTTTCTCATCTTCAGTATAATTTTTCCATAAATTTTCCCTGTTCATATATATACCTCCTATGTTAACTTTATATTCCTATTTTGAATAGTAAATTGTATCATTTTTATAGGTTTTAGTCTATACAAAATTTTTAAGTACAACAACCCATAAAATAATACAGATATAAATTTATTTAAAAAATATTATAGTAAAAAATAAAACGGATATCTGAAAATTTCTTTCCGAACCAGTGAATAAGTCCATTTTATTTCCAACAAATATCCGTTCTATACAATTAAATTTTTATAAAATAAACAGTAAACATTTTTTATTCCCGTATAGTGCCTTTTATGGCTCTGTCAAGTATGCCTGTCAGATAGGCAAGTGTTACTCCATAATTTGTTATAGGAACTCCTTTTTCTTCTGCTATCCGTATACGGTTTAACATATTCTTCCTAGTTATCATACATGAACCGCAATGAATAATGAGGTCCACATTTTCCATGTGAAACTCCTTCTCTTTAAAAGTTGCACCATTCTGAAAAATAATCTTCAGATTGGGGTTTATTTTTTTCTTTAGAAGATTAGGTATTTTTACAGTTCCTATATCTTCATGTGAAGTTGTATGAGTACAGCTTTCTGCAATCAGGACAGTTCCTTCCTTCTTATTTTTCAGTTCTTCCAGTGCCTCAATCCCTTTGATAAACTCCCTTATATCTCCCTTCTGTCTGGCAAACAGCATTGAAAAACTGGTTAGAGGTATATGGTCAGGAACTATTTTATCCACTGTTTTGAACACCTGCGAATCTGTAATTACAAGGTCTATTTTCTGAATTTCCTTTATTGTTTCCTCAAGTTCAGTCTCTCTCACCACCACTGTTTTTATTCCGTTATCAAGGCATTCCCTTATTACCTGAACCTGTGGCAGTATGAGTCTTCCCTTCGGAGCTTCTGAATCAATTGGTACTACAAGCACAACTGTCGAACCATAGGCAACCAGATCTCCTATTAATGGTGGATCTTCTTCCTGTTCTTTCAGATTTTTCAGTATTATTTCCAATAAGTTTTCCCTTTTTAAGTTTATATTTTCATCTAAAAAACTATCTCCTGAATTTTCCTTCCTTAATTTTTTTCTTTCTTCCTCTTTCAGCTGATCAAGTTTATTCCAGACAAAAACATAAGGTATCCTGAATCTCTGAAAAAACAGCTTCGCTTCCTTTTTTTCCTCCTTGTCTATTTTTCCGGCATTCAGAACATATATTGCTAAATCTGTCTTCTGCAAAATTTCTTCTGTCTTTTCAACTCTCATTTTTCCTAAACTTCCAACATCATCCAGCCCTGCCGTATCTATAATCCTGACAGGTCCGTAGCCTATCAGCTCCATAGACTTGTAGACTGGATCCGTAGTTGTTCCGGAAACATCTGAAACCAGTGAAATTTCCTGATTTAGCAGAAGATTAAAAATACTCGACTTTCCAGCATTCCTTCTTCCAAAAAAGGCTATGTGCTTTCTGTTTGAGTCAGGCGTATTTAATCTTTCCATCATAGATACAGATCCCTTTCTCCTGCCTTCAGTTTATCTATATTTTTCAGAACAAACTGTTCCAGTTTTTTATTTTCAATTGTTGCCGCCTGTTCCTTCACAAATTTTTCCACTTTTGCAAGTAATTCCTTATCTCCATAATCTACCGCATATTCCACAAGTGTTGTCAGGGCATTTGGTTTACACAAATTATGAATCTTTTCAGATTTTGCTATTTCCATGAATTTTTCTCCAACTCTTCCTGTTCTGTAGCATGAAGTACAGTAGCTAGGAATATATCCTGCCGCCATAAGATCTTCGATTACCTGTTTTGGGCTTCTTTCATCGGCAGTGGCAAACTGATTTACATTTCTTCCCTTTATGTGCTCTTCATATCCTCCAACTCCTGTACATGAACCTGCACTTACCTGAGAAATTCCGTGCTGCAGAAGTATTTCCCTCATTTCAGCTGTTTCCCTTGTTGACAGTATCATACCAGTATATGGAACTGCTATTCTTATAATTGTAACGATTTTCTTAAATGTTTCATCATCCAGCAGATAAGGGAATGTTTCCAGGTTTACTCCTTCTGCAGGTCTTAATCTTGGAACTGAAATTGTGTGGAATCCTACTCCAAATCTTTTTTCCAGATGCTCATTATGCATCATAAGTCCTAATACTTCAAATTTAGGATCTGCCAGTCCAAATAAAACTCCAGCTCCTACATCTTCTATCCCTGCTTCCATTGCCCTGTCAAAAGATGTTGTATGGTAGTCATAGTTTCCCTTTAGGCATTTAGGGTGAACTTTTTTATAAACTTCTTCATCATAAGTTTCCTGAAACAAAATGTAAGTTCCTATTCCCTTTTCATTTAATCTTCTGTAATTTTCAACTGTTGTTGCAGCTATATTTACATTTATTCTTCTTATTTTACCATTTTTATTATAAGTGTCGTAAATTGTATCTATTGCTTCTAATATATATTCTATATCACAGTTTACAGGGTCTTCCCCTGCTTCCAGAGCAAGTCTCTTATGTCCCATTTCTTCAAGAATCATAACTTCCTTTTTTATTTCTTCCATTGTAAGTCTTCTACGATGAAATTTGTTTTCCCTCTTGTATCCACAGTAAACACAGTTATTCACACAAAAATCACTTATGTAAAGTGGTGCAAACAGAACTACCCTGTTACCATATACATCTTTTTTTATTTTTCCAGCTATCTGAAACATTTTTTCAACCAGATCGGTATCCTCGATATGTAAAAGCTTTGCTATGTCCAGATGTGTTATTTTTTCCTTGTTTTCTGCTTTTCTAAGTATTTCCAGTATGTCTTCCCTTGAAGGATTTTTTCCTTCTTCCAACAATTGAAATATTTTCTCTCTGTCAATTTTTACATGTTCCTTGAATCTTTCCATTAATTTCATCTCCTTTTGGATCAGAAAGCTTTGAAATTGTCATTTCAAGCTTCTTTTCCATTAGCATATAGTATTTTAAACCTCAACTATCATCTCACCTCATAAACTCTTTAAAAATCAATTTCCATGAATTTCCAGTGTTCCTAAATGTTTTAATCCATTTCTTTTTTAGAAACTGTAGTTTTCACCTGTATTTCAGGGATGCTTCCTAATTTTCCTGTAAATGCATTTATTTCATCCATTGTTCCAAGCATTATTATTGAAACTACTGATACACCTTCATTATGAAAAGGAAGTCCCATTCTTCCGTAAATATGCTGCTGAAAGCTTGCCACGATGTTGTTAAATTCATTCTGATGCTCTTTAGCATTTTCCATCATAACACTTATTACTGCTATTCTTTTTTTCATAATTCCATTCCTTTCAAGTCAAATTTTAGAAAATAACATTCCCTATCTAATTTTATTATATCTTTAAAATTGCTTAAGTCAATAAATTGAAAAAGATTATTTTTCATTTGAAAATCAAATAGTTTTAATAGCAAAAAAGGAGACCGGCTCAAAATTTAAAGAACATGAAAACTATATTTTTTCATTCACTAAAATTTTCTGAGACAGTCCCCTCAAATATTTTATATTCAGTTTTATTTCATTTCGCTTAATTTTGCTTCAAGCTTTTTACCTTCTTCTTCATATCCAGGTTTTCCAAGCAGTGCAAACATATTTTTCTTATACGCTTCAACTCCCGGCTGGTCAAACGGATTTACTCCAAGAAGATATCCGCTTACTCCACATGCTTTTTCAAAGAAGTAGAAAACGTATCCTAAGTGATAAGGAGTAACTTCAGGTATATTTACACCAAGATTAGGAACTCCTCCATCAATATGTGCCAATATAACTCCGTCAGTAGCTTTTTTATTTACATAATCTAAAGTTTTTCCAGCTATGAAGTTAAGTCCGTCAAGGTTTTCCGCATCTTTTTCAATTACATATTCAGATTCAGGTTTTTCCACTGAAACTACTGTTTCAAAGAACATTCTCTGTCCTTCCTGAATGTACTGGCCAAGAGAATGCAGGTCAGCTGAAAAATCTACAGAAGATGGGTAAAGTCCTTTTCCATCCTTTCCTTCAGATTCTCCAAACAGCTGTTTCCACCATTCAGCAAAATAGTGAAGTCTTGGCTCATAATTTACCATTATTTCTATATTTTTTCCTTTTCTAAGAAGAATGTTTCTTACTGCCGCATATTGTAAAGTCTGGTTATCTTCAAGTATTTTTCCACTGTAGTCTTTTACAGCATCTGCAGCACCCTTCATTAAATCATCGATATCTATTCCTGCAGCTGCAATTGGCAATAATCCAACTGCTGTCAGCACTGAAAATCTTCCTCCAACATTGTCAGGTACAACAAATGTTTCATATCCTTCTGCATCAGCCAATGTTTTCAATGCTCCTCTAGCCTTATCTGTTGTAGCGTATATTCTTTTTCCTGCTTCTTCCTTGCCATATTTATCTTCAAGCATTTTCTTGAACACTCTGAATGCTATTGCAGGTTCAGTTGTAGTTCCGGATTTTGAAATTACATTTACTGAAAAATCCCTGTCTCCTACTAAATCTATCAGATGATTCAAGTAAACTCCACTCATATTTGTTCCTGCAAAATAAATTTCAGGCCCTTTTCTTTTTTCCTTAGGCAGATTGTTGTAAAAACTGTGTGATAAAAATTCAATTGCCGCTTTTGCCCCAAGATATGATCCCCCTATTCCTATTACAATAAGAACTTCCGAATCAGATTTTATTTTTTCTGCAGCCTTTTTTATTCTTGCAAATTCTTCCTTATCATAATCTTCCGGTAATGTCAGCCATCCAAGGAAATCATTTCCTGCCCCACTTTTAGATGTCAGAACTTCATTTGCCAGTTCAACATATGGTTTTATCTGTTTTATTTCTTCATCGCTAATAAAATTTTTTGCAAATTGATAGCTAAAATTTAATTTCATCTTTTCTACATCCTTTCCATATTTTACATATAATCTATATTTTTTGTTCTAATTTCCATAAAATTTTAGAAAATATTATAAACAAAAATTTTATATCATACATATTTTATAAATTTAATTATCTTTTTATAAAGTATAACAAAAAAGTGCAGTTTTTTCAAGACAGGGGCTAAATAAAAAGTCACATACCGGAATTATTCTGTATATGTACATAATCCCGATAGTGACTTCATAATTTTTTTCTAAACTATTTCCCATTCTTTGGCAAATAATTCAACATAATTTGGAATCCAAGGTACTCTGCCGAATCTGCTTTCTACATATAAGTAAGGGTGTGTGTTACATAAAGTTCCATCAAGGTTTTGAACCTTTACTCTGACATCGTTATTCCATTTAGGCAATCTCATTGCTTTTGCACCATCTTCTCTTATTATTGTAAATGCTTCTGAAAAGGTCATAATACCAGCTCCTTCAAATAAATTATTTATATATTTTCATATAAAAATCAGAGTTTCCCCAAAATTACCTGCTATATCTGGTTATATTTCTAATTCATTTAATTCTTTACACTATAATTATAATACAAAAACAATAAAAAGCAAGATGCCTTTCCTATTTATTTTACATTTTTAAATATTAATTTTTAGCATTGTTCTGCCGGCATTTCAAAAAGATAGCTGATTGGCTCATCCTTTGCTATTCTTTTTATTGTTTCAGCAAATATTTCACTTGCTGAAAGGACTCTAAGCTTGTCAAATCTCTGTTCTTCTGACAGATAAATACTGTCTGTTACAACAACTTTTGTAAATACTGATTCCTTCAGTCTTTCTATTGCAGGACCTGAAAATACAGCATGTGTCGCACATGCATATACTTTTACTGCACCTCTTTCTATAAGGGCTTTTGCAGCATTGCATATAGTTCCTGCAGTATCTATCATATCATCTACAAGAATTACTTTCTTTCCGTCCACATCTCCAATTATATTCATTACTTCACACTCATTTGCCTTCTGTCTTCTTTTATCTATTATTGCTAAAGGTGTATGAAGCCATTTTGCCAGTCCTCTTGCTCTTTTAACTCCTCCCACATCTGGTGACACTACAACTGTGTCTTCCGGGCCGAATCCCTGTTTTATAAAATGTTTTGCCAGAATTGGTAATGCTTCCATATGATCTACAGGAATATCAAAAAATCCCTGCGCCTGTCTTGCATGTAAATCCATAGTCACTACTCTTGTAGCCCCTGCTTCTGCCAGTAGATTTGCAACTAATTTGGCTGTTATCGGCTCTCTAGGACTTGCAGTTCTATCCTGTCTTGCATAGCCATAGTAAGGAATTATAGCTATTATCTCCTCTGCTGAAGCTCTTCTCAACGCATCAATGAAAACCAGAAGTTCCATAAGACTTTCATTTACCGGATTTGAAGTTGACTGAATAACAAATACTTTACAGCCTCTTACACTTTCTTCAGGTTTTATAAAAACTTCACCATCTGCAAACCTGTTCATTTTTACTAAATTTAAACTCATTCCCAGGTCTTCTGAAACTTTTTTTGCTAAATCTTCACTTGAAGGTCCTGCAAAAATTTTAATTTTCTTCTTATCTTCCTCACTTAAAACTAGCATCTGATACTTTCCTTTCTCACGAATTGATTATCCTTTTTAAATTTATGACATATCTATTATACCATAATTTTTTTTACTTTAGAAAATTTTTTCTTTTTTTGTGTCTTTCCTTGTCAAAAAACCATCCCCATTTATTAAAATATTTTATTGCTGATTGTGAATGGATTATCATCATTTTACGGGATTTATACGATGCTTTCCCATGTTCATGTATAATTTCAGCTTCAGGATAATATATAACCTTGAATTTTTCTCCTATTCTTCTGCATAAGTCGTAATCTTCCATATACATGAAATATCTCCCGTCAAATTTCCCCACTTCTTCAAAAACTTTAAAAGGTACAAAAATAAAACATCCTGAAACAATAGGAACTTCCATAATATGATTATAGTCGTATTTCCTCATTTCATATTCATAATCCATTTTTGCAATCAGTTTCTTAAATGGAAGAAATCTCCTGAAGATTAGATTAAAAGGAGTAGGCAGTAATCTGCACGAGTAGTTTACTTTACCATCCGGATCCTTTATTTTCGGCCCTATCTGCCCAATTTCAGGGTGCTGTTCCATATAGTCATATATTTTTTCAACTGTACCTTCTTCAAAAACTATATCAGGGTTTATTATAAGATGATATTTTGTTATATTTTCTCCTTTATCTTTCTTCTCCTTCAGAAGTTTTTCTATTACAATATTATGTCCCGCTCCAAAACCGTTATTGGAATTATTAAATATATACTCTATCCTGTCATCACTGAACTTCTTTATAAATTCTTCCAATCCGTTCTTTTCTGAATTGTCTGAAATAAATAATTTAAAGTTCAGTTTTAATTTCTGAAAACAGTTGATTATTTTTCCAAGGACTTCTTCATCAGTGTTATAAGTTACCATACACGCCGTTAAATCATACATAATTTTTAGCCTTTCTTCCTATTTTTACTAAAACGAGGCTATCTCAAAATTTAAAAAATAATATAAAACTATATTTACGAATTATTTATAAATATGATTTTAATATTATCTAAATTTTGAGGCAGCCTCCTATTTTTTATCTATTCAAAATAATTCTTATCAGGATTAAATTCCTGCTGTTTCTGATCTTTATCAGAAATTGTAAGTTCTTCCGGATTTATTCCAAATTCCTCAAATTTCCAGTCTATATTTAATGTTTTATCACTCCATAAAATACCGCTGTCATATTCAGGAGAATATAAATCTGTACATCTGTATACAAATTCTGTTTCATCGTCTAATGTCAGGAATCCATGTGCAAACCCTTCAGGAACATAAAACATAAGTTTATTTTCTTCAGACAGCTCTATTCCATACCATTGACCAAAAGTTTCACTTCCTTTTCTCAAATCCACTGCAACATCATAAACACGTCCTTTTATAACTCTTACCAGTTTTCCCTGAGTGTGCTTTGTCTGAAAATGAAGTCCCCTTAATACACCTTTTTTAGATTTAGAGTGATTATCCTGAACAAAATTCATTGTAAGTCCTAATTCTTCAAAAGATGCCTGATTATATGTTTCCATAAAAAAACCTCTTGAATCTCCAAAAACTTTTGTTTCAATTATTACAAGATCTTTAATTGGTGTCTTTTTCACAGTAAAATTGTTCATTCTATTTACCTCCATACATTTCATCATAATATTTCTGATAATCTCCCGAAACCACTTCATTTACCCATTCCTGATTTTCAAGATACCATTTTACAGTTTTTCTTATTCCTGTTTCAAAATCAGTTTCAGGATACCATCCCAGTTCCCTTGCAATTTTTGAAGGATCAATTGCATATCTCATGTCGTGTCCCAATCTGTCCTGGACATAAATTATCAGGTCATAATTTATATTTGATAAATCTGTCTTCAGCACTTTTTTATACTCATCATTTGCAGTAATTTCATCCTTTAAGATATCAATTACTAATTTTACAATATTTATATTCTGCTCTTCATTAAATCCACCAATGTTGTAAACTTCTCCTAATTTTCCATTTCTGACTACTAAATCAATTCCTTTACAGTGATCTTCCACATATAGCCAGTCCCTTACATTGTTACCTTTACCATAAACAGGTAGTTTTTTACCTTCAAGAACATTTTTTATCATTAGAGGAATTAATTTTTCCGGAAAATGATATGGACCGTAGTTATTGGAACATCTTGTAATATTTATTGGCATTTTATAAGTTTCTCCATATGCAACTACAATATGATCAGCCCCTGTTTTTGATGCAGAATAAGGACTTCTTGGATCAAGCGGTGTTTTTTCTGTAAAAAAATTGTCTCCATAAGTTTTTAAATTAGTTCTGTTTTTTACAACTTTTTTCACTTCCTCATCTTCAATTACCAAATCAATCGCTGTTTCATAATCTTTGGATAAACTTCCGTAAACTTCATCTGTAGATACTTGTAAATACTTCACACCCTCCCTGTAAACAGGATATCCATTTTCATCTTTAGAAACTGTCCAGGCCTTTTTAGCATTTTCAAGTAAATTCTGAGTTCCTAGAATATTTGTTTCAAGAAATATCTGAGGATTTTCAATAGATCTGTCTACATGTGACTCTGCGGCAAAATTCACTACATAATCAACATCATTTTCAGAAAATATTCTTTCTATTTCTTTTCTGTCCCTAATGTCAACCTTCTCAAATTTAACTCCGGGATTTTTTAATTCTTCCCTTATAGTTCCCAAATTTCCTGCATAGGTTAAAGCATCCACAACTATTACTTTAATATCTTCCTTATCTGCATATTTTTTCAAGATATACTTCAAATAATTTGCACCTATAAATCCGGCTGCCCCTGTTACTAAATATGTTTTCATTTGAAGTCCTCCCAAAATTCTTATTTATATTTCATTTATAATTTTTTATTTCTTTTTATAAACCCTTACATAATCAACTTTCATTTCTGTAGGAAATTTAACATCTCCATCTTCACCTGTTTTATTTTGTAATGCAACATTAATCATTAGAAAATGCGGTAACTTAAATGTATTTTCACTTGATTTTGCCACTTTTTTCATGGATAATCTTTTATACACCCTTCCATTAAACAGCCATTTTATTTCTTTCTCATCCCATTCTACTGCATATGTGTTAAATCTTGTTAAATCTTCATTTTTCTTAATTTTCAGATCATTACCTATAAATGATGCATAAGTGTTATCAGCTTTTAATGCATGAGCTGTTCCTGTAACTTTCTGTAAGTTCTCTCCATATATTTCAAATATATCTATTTCTTCCTTTGCCGGAGTAGGACTTGATGCCTGTAAGTATCCCTCCGGCCATGTCCAGAATGCAGGCCATGTACCCACTCCTTCAGGCATTGCTGCTCTCATTTCTATCTTTCCTTCATGAACTGCAAATTTATCCTTTGTATGTACTGCACCTGAACTGTATAAAATTTTTCTATCTTTTCCATCTATTTTTACTGTCTTATTATCTTCCTTTTTTACTGTTATTACAAGATAACCATTTTCCAATTTTACATTATCCCTTAAATAATACTGCTTTACCTTAAATCCATACTGGTCTACTAAATCGCCATTTTCATCCAGGTAATTTCCTGAATTCCATGGATTCCCATTTTCCCAGTAACTCCATTTTGAAGTATCCAGTTTATTTTCATCAAACTCGTCCCTCCAGACAAGTTCCCATTCCACCTTCTTTTTCTTGAAAGGATTTGATAATTTTGATTTTTTCTTTTCCACTTTTTCTTCCTTTGCTTCTTCGGCTTTATCGGCACTTGTTTCACTTTCTATCTTTTCTGCATTCTGTTTTACTTTTGTTATTGCTTCTCCTGTTTCTCCAGCTGCTAATGAAATTCTGCTAAATCCTATTATTCCCAGGCACAAAACTAAAAATATTTTTTTCATTTTGTTTCTCCTTGTTCTTTTATTTTCCAATATTTTTTAAATCTTAACCCATTATATCAAAAAAGACTGAAATAAGTCCAGTCTTTCATATTATTTTACATAAAAAGCTTTCCTGATAATATTTATATAAAAATTATTTTGATTTTTTATACATTTCCCTGAAATTTCTTACCTTTTCCTCCAGTTCAGCCACTCCCCATCTTCCATTATCCTTTTCAAGATAAATTGTTCCTTTCATGGAAGTATAACCTTCTATATTTTTAAAGGATTTTGTCATATTATCAAACATTTTTTCTATTATTATATCCTCAAATTCTTCTTTAGGTAATTTTGACATTTCTGCAAGTTTTTTTTCATTGAAAATATCATCTTCAGACATTAGCTGCATATAATTATCAAAACTTTTCGTTATATCAGGAATTGATATTTCTGCTGTCACTTCTACAATATCGTTTGCCGCATATCTTATTTTTATAATTTTTGTTTTGTATTTATTTAATAATTCATTAAACAAACCTATAGTATATTCCTCCGTTTTCTTCATTACTTTCCTGGAAGTCTTGCTGTCCATTGCAGGTAAATTTAACTGGCTTTCCATCATTCCGGAAGCCATTGCTTTCACTCCTTCAAATGTTGCCGCTGTAATAAGTCGATAATCCCTTTTGAAGGCTACTTCTATTTCCTTATTATTCTTATTTATCTCCTGCTGTGACAGTGTAACCCCTTTTTTAAGGACTACTTTGTAATCTTCTGAAAATAGCTGTAAAGATAATACCATTAAAACTATTAAAAGTAATTTTTTCATAAATCTCCTCCTCCATTTTTTATATTTGTACTATATTTTAACATATTTTTTCTAATTTTAAATATATATTTCAGAAAAAAAAGAACTGCCTCAAAAAAATTGAAAAATAGTGTAAAAACTATATTTATAAATTATTTATAGTTTTCATATTTCCTAAATTTTGAAACAGTCCTTTCATATCTTATAAATTCTATCCTCTATTTAAAAGACCTATATACTCTTTCACCAGAAAGACCTTTTCCGGTTCCATTTTCATGAGTTCCTCCAAAATCTTTCCTATCTCTATATTTGAGATTTCCTCTATCAGCTCAGACATTATTTCCTTTTTTAAATCTGACATATCCTTATCTGTATAACCTATTATCTTAAACAGCTTCAGATGATCGACATTTAAAATCTTAGAAATCTTCTTCAGCAAAAGAGGATTTGTCATACTGTGCTTTCCTGATTCCAAATTAGATAAATAAGCAGGACTTATATGCAGCAATTCTGCCATTTCCCTTAGGCCGATATTCTTCTGTAAACGCTTATTTCTAATGTAATAACCCAAGGCTATAACAAGATTGGGATTTGCTTTTATATCTTGCTTTTCGTCCATTTTATCCACCTTTCAATAATGTAACTGACTAATGTCATGTAACTTAAAAATTTTTCAAGTCTATTCTATCATTTCTTAATTTATTTTACCACAAAAAAATTATTTTTATAGTAAATTTATTTATTTTTTCTTTTGGCCATAATAGGCATTTTCCCCATGCTTTCTCAGGAAATGCTTATCAAGCAGCTCCTGCTGCATAGGTTTTACATCTTTATTTACCTGTTCTGTAAATATTGCCATTTTTGCAAGTTCTTCAAGTACAACTGAATTATACACTGCTTCAGCCGCATTTTTTCCCCATGTGAAAGGCCCGTGGCTATGAACTATTACTGCAGGAACAAATTTAGGATTTATTTCCCTTTTTTCAAAAGTTTCTATTATTACTGTTCCTGTTTCCTTTTCATATTCTCCGGCAATTTCTTCAGGAGTCATTTTTCTTGTACATGGAACAGGTCCGTAAAAATAATCTCCATGAGTTGTTCCATACGCAGGAATATCTCTTCCACTTTGTGCCCATATTGTTGCATTTGTTGAATGTGTATGCACTATTCCGCCTATTTCAGGAAACTTTTTATACAGCTCAACATGTGTAGGCGTATCAGAAGAAGGGTTTAAATTTCCTTCCACTACTTTTCCATCCAGATCAACAACTACCATATCTTCAACCTTCATTTTATCATATTCCACTCCGCTGGGCTTTATAACTACAAGCCCTTTTTCCCTGTCTATGGCACTCACGTTTCCCCATGTAAAAAGCACAAGCCCTTTTGCAGGTAATTCAAGATTTGCCTTATACACTTCCTCTTTTAATTTTTCAAGCATTAAATAAATCCTCCTTCTCTCATTTTTCCAAGCATCCATTCTTTAGCTTTTTTCACTTTTTCAATTGGATTATCAGATTTTTCAGTCCACATTTCTATTAAGAATGGTCCTTTATAGTTCAATTCCTTTAATTTAGCAAAAACTTTTGGAAAATCTACACATCCTTCTCCAAAAGGAACTTCCTTAAATTTTCCTGGAAAACTGTCTGTTACTGCCAATGTATCCTTTAAGTGAATTCCTGTTATTTCACCGTTCTTTATTCCAAGTTCCAATTCCTTCAATGTATCATTTTCAGGCCATGCAGTAAGGTTACCCACATCAGGATAAACTTTTAGCCATGGTGATTTTATTATTTCTGCATATTCCATATATTTTGTAATGGAATTTATAAATGGATGATCCATTATTTCTATAGACAGTGTAATGTTATAAGAAGATGCCCATTCTACAGCTTTTTTCAAATTTTCTATAAAATATTTCTTTGTCTGTTCACTTCCATCTTCATAATAAACATCATATCCGGCCATCTGAATTGTTCTTATTCCCATCTTATCAGCAAAAATTATTGCCTTCTGCATTAATTCCATTGCTTTTTCCCTTGTTTTTTCATCCATGCTTCCCATAGGAAATCTTCTATGTCCGCTAAAACACATTGATGGAATTCTGACTCCTGTATTTACAAGCTCAGCATGTATTCTGTTAATTTCCTCATCAGACCAGTCAAGTCTTGCAAGCCTTTCATCTGTTTCATCTATTGATATTTCAACAAAATCATATCCACATTCCTTTACAAGATGTATTCTTTCAATCCAGTCAATATCTTTAGGAAGGGCTTTTTCATATATTCCCAAATTAAGTCTATTTAAATCTCTCATTATTAACCTCTTCTATTAAAATTTATTCTAAACCGTTTTTCCTGTGAAATTCAATTTTTTCACATAACCTGTTTTCATCATAAAAGAAATAATTTCACTATTCAGACCAGTATTTAGCTATTTCTTCCTTAAATTCCCTTGCAGCCTGTGCAGGATTTTCAGCTTCAGTAATTCCACGTCCTGCAATGAATGTAAATACATCTACTCCTTTAAACAGTTTAAGTGTTTCAGTGCTTAATCCACCTGTTACTGATACTCTGAATCCCATTTCAATAAGTTTCTTAACCTTGTTCAGATCTTTTTCTCCCCAAGTTTCTCCGGCAAGTAATGCATCACGGCTCTGATGATATATAGCCTGGCTTATTCCGGCATCAAGCCATTGCTGAGCCTGTTCGTAAGTCCAGTCACCATAAAGTTCCACCTGTATTTCCCCTTTATCTCCACGTACTTCCTTTATTGCTTTTAAAGCGGCTTTCATCGTCGGGATTGTTGCTGAACAGATACATGTCATCCAGTCGGCACCCCTTACTGCGTTGTTTTTTGCCACTGTTCCACCTGCATCTGCACATTTTGTGTCAGCTACTATTGTCTTTTCAGGAAAAAGACTTCTTAAAACTTCTACAAGTTCGCTCCCCACCTGTAACAGACAAACTGTTCCTGCTTCTATAACATCTACTTCATGGCCTACTGACACTGCGGCTTTTATTGCCCCCTGTAAATCTGAATGATCTAATGCTACCTGTAATAAAGGTCTTGCCATATCTATATCCTCCTATTTTTTATTAGTAAAATATGCCGACTTTTAACTTGCCGGCATACTTCTGATTGTAATTTTTAATTTAATTTATCCGGCAACTGCGTCACTGATTATTTTATAAATATCTTCCGGAACTGCAGCCGCTCTTATTTTATCAAATACGTCTTCATCTTCAAAAAGCATTACTATCTGAGGGATAGCTTCTCCATTGTGTACATCTGCATTAACTGCCGCCAGACCTATCAGTATATCTACTTCCTGTCCGTCAGGAAATGCAACCGGCTGATCAAGTGTTACAAAACTGAAGGAATTTTTATTTACTCCCATTTCCGGTCTTTCATGAGGCATTGCAAGCCCTGGAGCAAGTACGTAAAATGGTCCCAGTTCCTTAGTTCTTTCAATTATTGCATCAACATAGCTTCTTTCCACAGCATTTTTCTCCACTAAAGGTTTCATGCACGCTTCTATTGCTTCTTCCCAAGTTGATGCATGCTGCTTTAACACTACGGAATTATTTTCCTTTAACGAATCCATTAAATTCATTCTATATCCTCCAAATTTTATCTCTACCTTGTCATAAAATTACTTAAATTAACCGATTCCAACTTCTTTCAACTTTGTTTCAAGCTCATTTGCATCAAGAAGATTTAAAAGTCCTATCATTTTAGTGTTTGGTCCACCTTTTAAATCATTTATTATATGAGTTGAAGCTAAAACTAAATCATAGTTTGCAAGCCCTGATTTTGCTTCTCCCAGACTGCATGAATTTACATCTGCGTCAACGTCAAGCTTTTTCAGCACTTGAGCCACTTTCATTTTCATAATCATACTTGTTCCCATTCCACTTCCACATACTGCAAGTACTTTCATCATTATTATCACTTCTCTCTTTCTTTTCTATATTTTAATTTTCTCCTAAATCCACTGTTCCTTCAAAATATTGTTCCTTATTTTTAGATTTCATATATTGTAACTGAGGAATTATCAGCATTGCTACAATTACTAGCACATATCCTGCTACTCCTAAATACTTCATTACAAATCCTTGAGCAAGCCATACTGTACTTTGGTCGATATTTCCATGCCATCCACCTTTTAACTGGAATAAAGCAACAGCAACTGCTCCACATAATACTTGTAATACTCCTGACAGTGCTGACAGTATTAACGCAGCCCTTGCTCCACCACGTTTATCAGCATAAACTGCGATAGTAGCGTTATCAAAGAATACCGGAACGAATCCTGTTATTATGAATACAGGTGATTTGAATATAAGTAATCCTGCTATTGATATAAACTGAGCTATTGTCCCAACTAAGAATCCAAATAATACTGCACTTGGTGATCCAAATCCGTAAGAAGCCGCACAGTCAACTGCTGGTAATGAACCTGGCAATATTTTATTTGAAATTCCTTGGAATGATAATGTCAATTCAGATACGAACATTCTAACACCAGTTTTTAATATTGTCAAATATACTGCAAACAGTAATGTAGTTGATACAACATAAGTTCCAAATGAAAGTTTTTTAGGATTAAATGCCCCTACTGCTACTCCATTAGGATTTATAACTGGACAAGTCTGTACTCCATTTGCAATTGTACATTTTCCAAATTTTGCAGTGAAGAATTCAGGTCCTAATACTAACATTATTACCCCGAAGAATATTATCATTATAAGCCCTGTCGCAATAATGTCATCATGTAACATTGTCAACCATTTAGGTAATTTCAGGTCATCCAGTTTCTTTTTAGGATTTCCTATTTTTGGAGCTAATTTGTCAGCAGCCCAAATAGCAAACATCTGTTGATGCCCTATAGCAAATCCTGCATTCTCAGTCAATCTTTGAGTTGGTTCAACTGAAAGATTTGATCCTACTGCCCAGTATATTCCTGAAAATAAACCTATAAGTACGATTCCCCATATGTTACGGAACTGAGGGAACAGGAAGAAAATCATCCATGAAGCTGTTGAAGCCTGCTGCTGCATAATGTGCCCTGTTATAAACAATGTTCTTACTTTAGTAATTTTTCTGAATAAAACTAATACTATATTTACAATAAATCCGATTAATAATGCCATCATAACTGATGCGGCAAGACTTGCTTTTGAAGGATCTTGTTCTATCATTCCTTTAATCGCATCATCAACAGCCTGCAATCCAAAATATGGATCTATAACTGCCGCATCCAATTGAAATTTAGTCTTTAATGCTGCCAGAATTGGTCTGAATGTTGTTACCAGTCCACCTGCACCTACGTTTAATATCATGTATCCTACAGTTGCTTTAATAAATCCACCAACTGCTTCATATATTTTCTTACCTAAGAATAAATAACCTACGAAAACTAAAAGACCTACAAAAAATTCCGGTTTAGTTAATATATTTTGTCCAAACCATGTCCCTATTGCCATTAAAAAATTCATTTTTTTCTCCTTTTAAATTATTTTTATTTTTGATACCTACATCTATTTCAATATACTCTTTTCAAAATATATCGTCTTTTTTCTATAAGAATGATTTGAATGGTAAATCAGGTTCTATAGTGAACGCATCTTCAAATCCTCTTGGATACATATATTCCATATCATCTTTGTTATCAGGGAATACAAATTTTCCTCCTGGTTGCCATATATATGGTTTAAATTTGTATTTCATTCTGTCTTTTCTATAATTCCACAATAAAGTAATTTCTTTCGGATCAGCCATAAAGTTAGACCATATATCGTGGTGTATTGGTATTACAACTTGAGTTTTTAATTCCTCAGCTACTCTCAGTACATCTGAAGAAGTTAATTTATCTGTCATTCCTCTTGGATTTTCTCCAAATCCTACAAATGCCACATCAACTTTATTTTCATTTCCATGTTTTACAAAATAGTTTGAGTGGTGTGAATCTCCTGCATTATATATATTACCTGCTTCTGTTTCAATCAGGTAGTTAACTGCCATATCATCCATATCAGGTGGAAGTTTGTCTTTTAAAACAACATCTTCAGCTACTGTAAGAAGCATTGTTCTGTCGAAAGATTCAAGAGCTCTTATTTTTGCATCCTTAACAGTCACTACATCTCCAGGTCTTACAGTTATAAGTTTTTCTTCAGGTACACCCCATTTTCTCCATATATCTGTACAAGTCTTAGGCCCTATGAATTTTGCTTCAGGACAGTTTTGAAGAACTGCAGCCGCTACATTCTGATCTATATGGTCACTGTGTGAGTGAGTAGCCATAAGGGCATCAAGTTCCTTTATAGCAAAAGGATCTATAACGCAAGGAGTAGTTCTCAAGTTTGGCTGTAATGCCACACATCCTACTGCTCTCTGATGCTGATGTTTAGGTTTCATTAATTTATTTTTACCTGTTCTTTTTCCTGTTGCAACCCAAAGATCCATACAGATATTTGCATTTCCTTCAGTTTTTACCCAAAGTCCCATATTTCCAAGCCACCACATAGCAACTTTTCCAGGCTCAACCTTTGTTTCTTCGATTTCTTCATTTAACCAAGTTCCCCACTCAGGAAAAGTACTTAAAATCCAAGATTCTCTTGTTATTTCGTCTAATTTAGCCATTTTTTCCTCCTAAAATTTATTGATTTTTGTTAGTAATTTATTTTTATGTGTTCATTATTTGTTAACAATGTTATACCCTGTTTTTTCAAAAAGTCAATAGCACTTTTAAATTCTTTTTGATTACGTTTTTTTATTCATCGATATATCCTATATATTTTCATTAGTATACTAAAAGTTACTATAATACAATATTATCCTTTTAAATACTAAAAAAAGCCGAATTTGAAATTCGGCTGATTTTTGATATAATATATTCATGACAAACAAATATATCATCCAAAATAAACTGAAATATATCTTCAGTAATAACAACATTCTACTAAATTTTATTGATTTTTGTAAGAAAAATAATATCAGGACAAATCATCTTAAATATATTATACACTCTATCGATAAGTTCCTCGCTTGTAGAGATATGTCCAAGGGTTTCATTAAATTTAAATACCCTCTCTGTCCCATTATCCACAAGTTCCCTCTTACTTGTAAGTCTAAGCTTTGTCCTTCATGTGGTTTCAAATATTCCAAAATCTGGTCTCAGAATATTATGAAACATATTCTGAATATTGAACATCGGCATGTTCTCTTTACTATCCCTAAAGAATGCAGACAATTTTTCTTCTATGACAGAAACCTCCTCTCAAAGCTTTCTGTCACTGTTAATGAAATCTTTAAGTTCACCTTCCATAACATCAGTAAGAAAAATCTGAGAAAAAATAAAATATCAAAATATTCCAAAAAATATTTCACTGACTCTGACATCCTGCACTATGGCCTCATTTCAATTATACATACCTTCGGAAGAGATCTTAAATGGAATCCACATATCCATGCCATTGTTTCTCTGGGAGGATTTACTAAAAATTTTGACTTCAGGAAAATGAGACATTTTAATGTGGATACTATTGCTGGTCAATGGAAGTACCATGTCCTCAAAATTATTCAGAATGGAGAATATAATGATAGTAAAATTAAAAAGAAGGCCTTGGACACTGTTTCCAAACTTTACAGGGAAGACAAAAGATTCTTCTTTAATGTCGGTGAAGGTAACATCAACAACACAAAGGGTATTATCAGATATCTCGGAAGATACCTCGCCCGTTCTCCTATTGCCGAATACAAGATTACTGAAATTGATGATGATAAAGTTACTTTCTTTTTCAATGATTTAGCTAACAATAAAAAGAAAACTTTCATTACAATGTCTGCCGAAAAATTTATCTCACAGATTCTCATTCACCTACCTCCTAAAAACTTTAAAATGGTAAACAGGTACGGCTTTTATTCAAGACATATTTCCGATAAACTTAAAAAGGCTATGCAGCCTTTTAAGAAAAATATTGTCGTATCAAAATATTCATTTTATCAGAGACAGATGTACATAACTTTTGGAATGAATCCCTTTTTCTGTCCTGAATGTAAAATCAGGATGATTGTATGGGAATTCTATCATTATCTTTATCCGCCACTTAAAAAGTATCATTAATATTCTTTTAATCCAACATAGTTGGATATTTTGTAATACAATTTTTTTAATAACTATAAATAGAGGAGACGATTGCCTCCTCTGAAAGTCATTCAATATATTCATAAGTATATCTTTTTGATTATTAAAAATAAATTTAGTTTACTTATAAAAATAAAAAAATAAGGGTTTTAACCCTTATTTTTTATAAGAACTGCCACGACTATCGATTTTTATTACTTCAATAATCTTTATTTCAGTTTCTTTTACCAAAAATATTGCTCTATAGTCTCCTATACGCATTCTAAAGGCATTAGAAATAGAATTATAAACATTAATATCAAAATTTTTATAATTTTGATGAAAGTCTTTTGCTAATTCTTCAAAATTTTTTAAGAATCTGTATCCCACTTTAGGATTTTTCTTTAAAAATTTTTTAGTTTCTTTTTTATAAAGAACCTTGTAAAAATCTTTCAAGGCTGATCTCCTCTCCCAGATCGTCTTCATCTAAATTATTTAATGCTTCAATAATTTCGTATTCTTCATTTTCCGGAACAGAAGGACAATTAGCCCTTAAAAAAGCAGCTAAGTCAAGATTTTCTTGCTCTTCGACATATTTTAATGTCGCAGTTCTTACTATTTCTGAAAAACTAATACCAACTTTTTTTGCATAAATATTTACACGATTAAAGTCGTCTGAATTTATTAAGATGTTTTTTCTCAGATTATTTTTAGATTTGTTATTAGCCCCCCTCATTTTCTCTAAATTTTCCATATTATTCTCCCTTATAATAAATTATTTTCATTTCTCCTATTATTTGATGTTGTAAATTTTTTTTATTTTTCTTTAACTTTTTTTATAAATTCAATATTAGTTTATCATAATTATTTTTTCTAAAAACAAATCAAACTGATACATACGAAACATCTCACACGTATTATACACACAATACATATTTTTGTCAAGCTTTTTATTTCTTATGGTATAATTAAAATAAAAAGGAGTATTTATTATGTTTAATTTTTTAAAAAAAAAAGCAGGAACAAAAGAAAGAAGAAAATCCAAAAGATAAAATAAAAGGAGTCATAATGTACTGCACCTCCAATCTTGTGTCCAAGATTT
>NZ_KI272827.1:115155-116634 GCF_000469505.1 Leptotrichia sp. oral taxon 215 str. W9775
TGTACTGCACCTCCAATCTTGTGTCCAAGATTTTAGGTGCAGTTTTTATGAGTAAATTAACAAGAAAAGATAAAATTGAAATATATGAAAGAAGAAAAAAAGGTGAAACTATTTCTTCATTAGCTAAATCTTTTAATGTTTACAAATCTACTATAAATTATTTAATTGCTTTAATTGAAAAACATGGATATGATATTCTAAGAAATGATAAAAATAAATATTATTCTAAAGAATTTAAATTGCAGACAATTAATAGAGTTTTAGTTAATTTTGAATCTGCTCGTTCTGTTGCAATAGATATCGGATTAATTTCTAGGGGAATTTTAGATAATTGGCTTTCAAAATTTAAAGAAAACGGGTATAATGTTATAGAAAAGAAAAGAGGAAGGAAACCTAAATCTATGACTAAACCTAAGAAAAGAAATGATAAAGCATTATCTGAAAAAGATAAGATTAAACAATTGGAAGATGAAATACTTTATCTTAAAGCTGAGAATGAATACTTAAAAAAATTGAGAGCTCTAGTTCAGGAAAGGGAGCTAAAAGAGAAGAAAAAGTAAGAGTAATAGCCGAACTTATAGCTAAATACCCTTTCAAAATGTTATTAAAAATTGCCGGAATATCAAAATCGGTATATTACTACTATATTAACAAAAAAGATATTGATGAGAAGAATAAAGAGATTATTGAAAAAATTAAAGAAATTTACTATGCGAATAAAGGAAGATACGGTTATCGTAGAATAACGTTGGAATTAAAGAATCAAGGATTCAATATTAATCATAAAAAGGTGCAGAGGATTATGAAGAAATTTAATTTACAGAGTATTATCCGTAAAAAGAGAAAATATTCTTCATACAAAGGTCAAATAGGAAAGATAGCTAATAACCATATCAAGAGAGATTTTGAAGCAACAGCTCCGAATCAGAAGTGGTTTACAGATGTAACAGAATTTAATCTAAGAGGGGAAAAGTTATACTTATCTCCAATATTGGATGCTTATGGAAGATATATAGTTTCATATGATATTTCGAGAAGTGCTAACTTGGATCAGATAAATCATATGTTAAATTTGGCATTTAAAGAAAATGAGAATTATGAGGATTTGATATTTCATAGTGATCAAGGCTGGCAGTATCAGCATAATTTATATCAGGAAAGGTTAAAAGAAAAGAAGATAACCCAAAGTATGTCAAGAAAAGGAAACAGTTTAGATAATGGATTAATGGAATGTTTCTTTGGAATATTAAAATCAGAAATGTTTTATGAACAAGAAGCAAAGTACAAAACATTAGAAGAATTGAAAGAAGCAATAGAAGATTATATATATTATTACAATAACAAAAGAATAAAGGAAAAATTAAAAGGATTAACTCCTGCTTCTTACAGAAATCAATCCTTATTAGCTAGTTAAATTAATTTGTCCAACTTTTTGGGGTCAGTACATGTCCTTTTGCATTAAAATGTAAAAATACATCT
>NZ_KI272828.1:0-225 GCF_000469505.1 Leptotrichia sp. oral taxon 215 str. W9775
AGAAGAATAGAATTCAAGCTTTCAAGAAGAGGAATTTATTAAAAAACAAAAAAAGAATTTTTAGAAAGTGAGATGCAGTTATGAATAACAATTTGAAAAGAATTGAAAAAGAGTTAAGATCATTTGTAAAGAGATGTAAGGATATAAAATACAATACTGCGTTACTATTTTCGTTTCTAGTAACAGGATCGTTATCTCTTTCAGCTAATGGGAAAGATGATGTAG
>NZ_KI272828.1:325-4951 GCF_000469505.1 Leptotrichia sp. oral taxon 215 str. W9775
AGTTTGGGATAAATGGATTTTATAACAACTGGAGGGGTACATATAAAGGAAGAGGAGATAAAAAGGAGAAATATCCATATGAAGGAGTATTTACAAGAAGTGAAAATCCTTATGAAAGATATACGTCACCTGACAGTAAGAATTATTCATTACTTTCTACAAGTTCAAATATTCGTTCAGCATCATCAAACAATAGACAGGGACTAAAAGGATACGGTTTAGCAAGTACTACACCTGTAAAAGAACCGCTTGTAGGATTTGAAGTAAGTGCAGGTATTAACCCAAGAGTATTTGCAGCTCCGACGGTTACTCCGCTTAATGCAACACAACCTAATTTGCCTACAGCTATAAACTTTGAACCTCCACAGCCTACAGTTCCAGTTATTGTTCCGGCAAATGTTAATATACAGGTAGTTGACTTGGATTCCTATTGGAACAGTTATGGAGATACAGTATTAGGAAAAAATGTTAATGTGACAGGTACACATAAAACTAGTGAAGGATCTTCTTTAACTGGAGGTGCTCCAACCAGTCCAGCTCAGAAGAAGGATAATGCTATAGTGGAGTACGTCCAAGGTGGTGCAACATCATCATATAATTCTGCTGTAGATTCAGTTATGGAAGTAGATGTAACAAGAAAAAGAGCCGTTACATTAGATCCTATAAGTGCTTCTACAAGCCGTCTGGAATTCACTAATAACGGAACGATTCTTTTAACTGCTGATGAAACTGGAGGAATAGAAGTTCAGACAGATAACAGTCCTGGTGGTGGAACAGATGACAGTATTGGAATAAATGGGGCTACAGGAAAAATAATAGGTAACGGAAAAAAACAAATAGGAATGATATTTACAGATGAAGGAAATTCCACTGGAACTTATACATTACAAAATGATGGAACAATTACAATGAACGGTGAAGGTTCGTTAGGTTATGGATTGAAAGTAACATCCAACTGGACAGCAGTAGTTATAAATAATAATACTATAACAATGAAAGGTGATAAGAGTTATGGTATTGCAATAGGAACAAATAATAATGGACTTCAACCAAATTCATCGGCTACAAATAATGGTACTATTAACATAGAAGGGGATGAATCAGGTGGAATCGCTATTTTACACGATATGCAGGGAGGAATTAAAAATACTGCCAATGGTGTAATTAATGTTTCCGGAGAAAACTCTTTTGGAATGTATTCAATAATTAATAAAAATTATGATAATGATGGAACAATCAGTATCATAGGTTCTAAGAATAAGGCAATGGGGTTAAGAATGGAAACTGCAGGAGCCTCATTAACAAATAAAAATTTAATTAGTATATTGAGTA
Organism: Leptotrichia sp. oral taxon 215 str. W9775; assembly: GCF_000469505.1. Classification (NCBI taxonomy): domain Bacteria; kingdom Fusobacteriati; phylum Fusobacteriota; class Fusobacteriia; order Fusobacteriales; family Leptotrichiaceae; genus Leptotrichia; species Leptotrichia sp. oral taxon 215. The sequence goes on from NZ_KI272828.1 coordinate 1,658, forward strand.
CAGGTTCAGATAATATAGGAATATATGCTTCAAATGGAAATGTTATAAATGATGCAGCAGGTAAAATTACTGTTGCTGCAGGACAAAATATAGGTATAATGGCGACTGGATCAGGTACGGCTACAAATAAAGGTGATGTTACAGTAACTTCTGATGGTTCAGTAGGTGTTGTTCAAACAGGTGGAACAGTTAATAATGAAAAAGATATAACTGTTACAGGAAAAACATCGGGAACAGGTAGAGGAACTGCAGGAATTATAGCAACAGGAGGAATGTATAACACAACAGCTCCAGGAAATGTGAATTTTGATGTTGAAGGTAAAGGTTCATTAGGAATATATTCAAAATCCAGTACTGTAAATATTGAAACATATGACGTTAAAGCAAAAGATCAGGCAGTAAACTTTGTAGCAGAAACAGGCGGATCAATTAATTTAAATGGAACAGGTACAGCAACAACAGGTCAGAAATCTCTGTTATTCTATACTAATGGAGGGACAATAAATATAAATCAACCTATGTCAGCAACAATTGACGGAGGTACGGATGCCAATAATAGAGGAACTGCATTTTACTATGTTGGAACAGGGACATATAGTCCATTTAATCAAGGTGTAGTAGGAAGCTGGATATCAAGTACTTTTAACAATACTTTGCATAACCTTACTTTAACTATGAATCCAGGATCAAGATTATTTATTGCTCAAAATGTTGGAATGAATTTGACAGATGCAAATCCATCCAGTTTATTTCCAACAGGAGCGGGTCCAACTATAATAAATAATGACTACAAACCTTTTATGCTGTATTTAAGTAAATTAACTATGGATAAGAATGTGAATCTTGATGATGCTAATGATGATTATAATAAACTTGAGATTTCAAATTCATCAATTGATAACAATAACAGTAACACTGTAACAGGTACACAGGCAGGACAAACTGCAATTGCCCAGGAAAACTTGACGACAAACAGAGCTGCTGTTACATTAAATAACAACGGAATAATTAATTTAAGTGGTGCAAACTCAACAGCTATGTACGCTAAATATGGAGTTATCAACAATAATGCAACAGGAACTATTACAATAGGGGATTCTTCAACAGGTCTTTATGGAACAGCGGACAGTATCCTTACAAATACAGGTACTATAACAATGGGAAGCAGTTCGACAGGTATGTATTCTGAAGGGTCAACATCTCAAGGTGTGACAAATGCAGGAACAATTACAAGTACAGGAACATCTTCAGTAGGAGTGCTGTTTAAACCTGATGCCGCACTTGCACCAGGGGCAGTATTAGAAAATACAGGAACTATCACTTTGGGAGATTCAAGTGTCGGACTATATGGAAGCAATACAGCAACAAATTATACTACAAGAAATTCAGGAACAATAACAGTAGGTAATAGCGGTATTGGTATGTTTGGATATGCATCTGATGTAACAGGAGGAACAATAACAGTAGGAAATTCAGGTGTAGGAGTGTATTCCCAAGGAGGAAATGTAAATCTTACAGGAGGAACAATTGCTACAGGAACAACTGAAGCGGTAGGTGTGTACACAGTAGGAAGTGGACAGACAGTTACTAATAGCGGAACAGCATTTAACTTGGGAGATACATCAGTTGCAATAGCAAATGCAGGAAGCGGTAATATAATTAACTCAACAGTGGGAACTGTAAACTTAGGAACAAATAATATCTATGTTTACTCAAGTGATGCGGCAGGAACAGTAAATAATTCAACAAATTTGACAGCGTCAGGTGGAGGAAACTACGGTCTTTATTCAGCTGGAACTGTAACAAATACAGGTAATATGGACTTTGGAAATGGTCTAGGAAATGTAGGAATCTACTCAATTGGAGGAGGTACTGCCACAAATAATGGTGGAGTAATTACAATAGGAGGATCTAATCCAAGTTCGAATTTATACAGCATAGGTATGGCGGCAGGTTATGGAACAACAGATACTGGTCATGTAGTTAATAATGGAACAATTAATGTAAATGGTGATTATGGAATAGGTATGTATGCAAGTGGCTCAGGAAGTACAGCAACAAATACAGGAAACATAGTGTTAAATGGAAACAATACAACAGGAATCTATGCTGATAACGGAGCAACTGCAATAAATACAGGTTCAATTTCAACTGGTTCTGGATCATATTCTAATGTAGTAGGAGTTTACTTAGGACAAGGTTCAACATTGAATAATACTGGTTCAATTACAATTGATGGTTCTAATGCAGTTGGTGTATACTTAAAAGGAGGAACAATTGCCAACTATGGTAACATTACAGTAAATGGAAGCACTAGTACGAGTGATACAGTATATACATTTACAACACCACCGACAGGAAAAGGTGTAGGAGGAGCGGCAATTGATGCACCGGCAGGAGCTGCAAGTGCCACAGTTACAATAAATGGAGTTCAGCAAAATCCGGTAACAGTAAATACATTTGCGAGAAATCCGATAGCGGTATCAGCTTCAAGCATAGGAATGTATGTTAATACATCAGGAGTGGATTATACAAATGCAATAAATGGATTAGGAAACTTAACATCTAAAGCGGATTTAATAATTGGTACAGAGGCAACTGAAATGACAAACAGCAGATCAATTGTAGTAAACGATCCTCAGATTTTAAATCCATACAACAATGCAATAAGAACAAGTGGAGTATCAGACTGGAATATTTATTCAGCAGGATTGACTTGGCTGGCAACACCTACATTAAATCCAACAGATGGAACAATGACAAATATCTACATGGTTAAAGTGCCTTACACTGCCTGGGCAGGAAATGAAGCTTCACCGGTGGAAGTAAAAGATACATACAACTTCTTAGACGGATTGGAACAGAGATATGGAGTTGAAGAATTAGGAACTAGGGAAAGACAGTTGTTCAGCAAGCTAAACAGTATTGGAAATAATGAGGAAGTTTTATTCTATCAAGCTGTAGACGAAATGATGGGACACCAATATGCAAATGTACAGCAGAGAACTCATGGAACTGGAAGACTGATAGATAAGGAAATTAGTCACCTGGCAAAAGAATGGGATACTAAGTCTAAACAGTCAAACAAAATAAAAGTATTCGGAATGAGAGATGAATACAGTACAGATACTGCAGGAATAATAGACTATAACAGTCATGCATATGGATTTGCATACCTGCATGAAGATGAAACAGTTAAGTTAGGAAACTCAAGCGGATGGTATGCAGGAGCGGTACACAATAGATTCAGATTTAAAGATATAGGAAGATCAAAAGAAAATCAGACTATGTTAA
>NZ_KI272829.1 GCF_000469505.1 Leptotrichia sp. oral taxon 215 str. W9775
TTGAAAAAGAGTTAAGATCATTTGTAAAGAGATGCAAGGATATAAAATATAATACAGCATTACTGTTTTCATTCCTAGTAACAGGGTCATTATCTCTTTCAGCTAACGGGAAAGATGATGTAGAAACAGCAAAAAGAGGACTTCAGACATCAATAACAGACATGAAGAAGTTATTTAAGGAAGCAAAAGCTGAAAATGATAAGCTGATGAAAGATTCAAACCTTGAACTGGTACAACTGATGGAACAGGGAGACCATGTAGTAAAATCACCATGGAGCTCATGGCAGTTTGGAATAAATGAATTTTATAACAACTGGAGAGGAAGTTATAAAGGTCATGGAGATAAAACTGGAAGTGTAATTTTTCAAAGAAATAGTAATTTAAGTAAATACAGTTATCAGACAGAAGGAATATTTAAATATGGTGATACGTCAATAACATTAGGAAATGCAATGGAAAATTTAGTAGAAATTGGAGTTGATGCATCATTAAGAACACTATCGATAGATAAAGAAGCTCCTAATTTTGTACCTACGACTCCTAGTGGTGGACTGCCGCCATTTGATCCATTAATGGTAACACCGCCTATTATTAACCCTAAGAATGTCAATATTAGTCAGGTTCCTTCAGCACCTCCAACTGATGTTGCGTATCAGAATGTTCCAAACTGGACGTGGGGTTATAATGTGAATAATCCTTTACAAAATAATGCTTTAATTGCTCAAGTAGAAGTGCTGTCAGGAACATTTAATAACTATTTTAGCGGAGTAGGAGATCCTCTTAAATATAATTTTAGTGGCGCTACCGAGAATGGAGCATATACCCCTTCAAACGATCCTGGAACAGGTACACCTGTTCCACATTTACCAGCTTCTGATGCAGGAGATAGTAATAACACAGCTGCTTTTTACGCTTTAAGTGGAAAAGTGATTACATTGCCCAATACAATGACAGTTAACGTAGTAGGTAATAATAGTAGTGGTGGGGACTTAAATTCAATTTATTATATGGGAAATCCATCAGATTCAGGAAATGCTGAAGCTAAATTAATACATAAAGCAAATACTAATATTTATGGAAATAAAATAGCAGTAGTAAATATAGATAATGTAGCTAGTACAGGTGGTATAACTTTTGTAAATAGGGGAAATATAATTGGACATGCACAAAATGGAACATTTGTTGATGCTTCAGGTACAGCATTAACTGGAGCAACTCCAGGAAACCATATATTCGGAGCTTATTCTTATGGAACTTCAGAAAGCGATAAAATAGAAAATGCTTCTGACGGAAGTGTAATTTTTTATGCTCCAGAAAGTGTAGGATGGGCATACAGTTCAGGCAATACGCAAGGAATAACAAGAAGTTCAATTAATAATGGTAAAATGCAGTTATTTGGTAAAAATAGTTTAGGAATAGCTACTGACAATGATACTTCTGGTGAACAAATGGCACATGCAGATATTCAACTTAATACACCGATTGAAATATATGGAGATGAATCAGTAGGAGCGAGTTTCTTGTCAGAACCAGACGCTAGCTCAAATAATTTTTTAAATTCAAAATTTAATATTCAAATTGGAGGAGCTTCTTTAACTTCACAAGATGCTACTTATGGTGATACAAAAGGAGATTTGACAAAAGTTCAAAATTCAGTTGGACTAAATTTTGATTTTACAATTTCCAATAATGGATTTACAAATTTAGATATAAACAATTATAATGTGAATTTAGAGAATAATTCTAAAAATTCAATAGCTCTTAGAGCAGGAGAAGCTAAGCTTACATTTAATGATTCAGCTACTAGCGGTATAACTATCGGTGGGGAAGATAACATAGGATATCTTTCAGATGGAGGTACAAATAATAATTTAATTTATAATAATACAGCTAATAACTTTAAAGTTAATGGAAATAATGCAATATTATTTGCTTCCAAAAGTGGTGGAACACTGAAAATAAATAATTCATTACCTTTAGCTTCAACAACGGTTAGTGGAAATGGATTCACTTTGGCGTATTCTGAAGGAGCTGGTTCGACAGTTACATTGAATCAAGGTGTTACAGGGGAAGTTGCCGGTCCTGATTCAGTACTGTATTATGCGAAAAACAGTGGAAAAATTACTGTAACAGAAGCAGCAGTTACTCAACCATCAATAACTGTTAATTCATCAGGAGTAACAGTTGTAACAGATTCTTCAATAGGAACTCCTAAAGTTACTATTTCTGGAAGTAATGGAGTTGGATTTTATGCTACAAGTGGAGGTCAAATTGAAGCAGAAAACAGTTTTATGAAATTATCTGATGGATTAGTTGGTGTGTACAGTGATGGCTCTACAAGTAATATAAATTTAAAAAATTCAATTTTAGATTATAAAGGAAGTGGTTATTCCATTTATAGTGGAAATAATGGGAAAATAGATTTACAAGGAAGTACAGTTGTTTTAAGAGGAAAAGCAATAGGAGTACAAGGATCTTCTTTAAGTGATATAACAACAAATGCAAATACAAAAATAGTTGTTATGTCAAATGATGCTATTCCATTTGAATTTAAAGATAAAGGAATAGTAAATTTAACATCTATAGATACAGATTTAGGTATTGCAGCTTCAGGAATTCAAGTTGTAAATGGAGAAGATGGAACAACGGCATATACTAATTATAAAAAAGCATTTATAGATGGAATGTTAAACTATAATATTAATACAGATATTGATAAAAGTTTGGCTACTAATATTGCTAACGAAGCAACAGATTCATTTAAATTTGTTAAAAGATATTTAGTTCAACGTGCAGTTTTAAATTTACAGGTAGGGAAAAATGTAACGGCACATTTAAGTTCTTCAGATTTAACAGCGGCTGGTATGAAAGGTGTTGTAGGACTTGATATGAGTTCAAGCAGTTCAGCAGCTTCAAATAATGAGACTCAAATAAATCTTGCAGCAGGGTCTTCAGTTTCAGCAGACAGAACAGACGCAGGAAGCGGAGCAGTTGGATTATTCATAAACTATGGAAAAGTGAATACAGATGCATCATCTACAATAAATGTTGAGCAGTTAACAACAAATTCTCACAATGACAGTGCAGTAGGAATTTACGCAGTAAATGGTTCTGAAGTAAATAATGAAGGTACTGTAAATGTTGGTGGAAACAGTTCAATCGGATTATTAGGATTGGCATATAGGGAAGATGCAGTTACTGGAGCACCTAAAGTAAATGAATTTGGAGGAAGACCCGGTGAAGGAACAACTAGTATTGTAAATAAAGGAAATGTTTCATTAGATGGAACAACTTCATATGGAATTTACGTAAAAAATAATAATTCAGCAGGAACAAAAACTGATGCTATTGGAACAAATACAGGAAATGGAGTGTTAACTTTATCAGGAGATAAATCTATCGGAATGATAGGAGATAAAGCAACATTGACAAATGATACAAATGCAAAAATTAATATGACAGGGCAGGAACAAGTTGGAATGTTTGCTAATAACAGCTCATCATTGATAAATAGAGGAGAAATTAATTTGGCGGCATCAGCAGGTTCTGTTCCAAGTGTAGGAATTTATACTAATGATGCAGCAACAGATATAGTAAATGATGGTAAAATTACTGGTGGAAATAAAAATTACGGTATTTTTGGAACAACAGTAACTCATGGTTCAACTGGAGAAATTACAGTTGGAGATGAAGGAGTTGGAATTTATTCAACAGAAGGAAATGTAACATTAAATGCAGGTTCAAAAGTAAGAGTTGGAGCGAATGAAGGAGTTGGAGTATTCACTACTGGAACAGCAGGAAGAACAATAAGCTCTGATACTGATATGACAGTTGGAGATTCTTCATTTGGTTATGTAATTAAAAATACAGGAACAACAGCTTTAACAACAAATGGAACAGTTACATTAGGAAATGAAGCAAAATACATTTATTCTAATAATAGTGATATAACAGTAACTAATAATGTTGCATTGACTTCTACAGGAAACAATACTTATGGAATTTACTCCCCAGGAACAGTAGTGAATAATGCAAATATTGATTTCGGAAGAGGAACAGGAAGTGTGGCAATATACGCTATTAATGGTGGAAATGCTACAAATAATGCAGTAATTTCAGTAAGCGGAAGTAATTTAACAGCAACTCCGGTTCCAGAATACGGAATGGGAATGGCAACTTCCAACGGAACAATAACAAATAATGGAACAATAAAGGTAGCAGTAGATGAAGGAATTGGAATGTTTGCTTCAGGAAGTGGTTCAAGAGCAATAAATAGCAGTACAGGAGTAATAGAATTAAGTGGAAAGAATACAAAAGGAATGTATGTTGATAATAATGCCGTAGGAGAAAACTGGGGAATTATTAAAACAGTTCCGACACCAAATAATACAGGTATTTTAGGTGTAGTTGCAACAGGTGGAGGAGTAATTAAGAACTACGGACAGATTATAGTGGATGGACCTAATAATAGAGCCGGATATCTAGGTTCTACAGGAACATTTACAAATGAAACTAGTGGTGGTATAACAGGAACTGTTACAAATACAGGCGGAGCAGAAGGAGTTGTAAGAAAAACAGGAAGTCCGACAGGAAAAACAGTAGCAGGAATAGAAATTATAGCACCAGCAGGAGCAACTTCAGCGACAATTAAAATAAATGGTTCAACTGTTGTACCTACCTATGTTGATACAAATGCAAGAACTAGTACGCCTAGTACAGTATCAGTAACTTCTCCAAGTGGGGTTACATCAATAATTGATTTAGGAACAACAGGTTTAGGAAGTATTCCAACAAATGAAAAAGTTGGTTCGCTGGGAATGTATATAGATACATCAGGAGTAAATTACACACACCCGATTGTAGGAATTAACAACTTAACAGGACTGCAAAAAATTAATTTAATATTCGGTAGTGAAGCGGCAAGATATACAGACAGTAAGACAATAGAAGTAGGTAACAATATAATTGATCCATATAATACAATGATTTTAAATATGGCGGCTGCAGGAACAGGAACTAAGTTTACGTTAGGTGCCGGAAGTTTGACATGGTTTGCAACAGCAACTCAGAATCTATCTACAGGTGCTCTAGGAAAAGTATATTTAGTTAAAATACCTTATACAGCTTTTGCTCAGGATACTAATACATATAACTTCCTGAATGGATTGGAGCAAAGATATGGTGTAGATGCTGATGGAAGAGAAAAAAATCTATTTAATAAGTTAAATGATTTAGGAAAAGGAGAAGCACATATCCTAGCACAGGCAATTGATGAAATGAAAGGACATCAATATGCAAATATTCAGCAAAGAGTTAATGCTACAGGAAATACACTGGATAAAGAATTTAATTACTTACAGAATAATTGGAGAAATACGACTAAAGATAGCAATAAGATTAAAGTATTTGGTATGAGAAATGAATATAACACAGATACAGCAGGAATTATTGATTACACAAGTGATGCATATGGTGTAGCTTACGTTCATGAAAATGAAACTGTTAAATTAGGAAATTCAAGTGGATGGTATGCAGGAGCAGTTAACAATAGATTTAGATTTAAAGATATTGGAAAATCCAGAGAAAATCAGACTATGGTAAAAGCCGGAATTTTCAAGACAATGTCACCGGTGACAGATCATAATGGTTCATTACAATGGACAGTTGCAGGAGATGTATTTATAAGTAGAAATGAAATGAAACGTAAATTCTGGATTGTAGATGAAATATTTGATGCAAAATCTGATTATTCTTCATATGGGGCAGCTTTCAAGACAAATTTAGGATATGATGTAAGATTATCTGAAAGAACACATTTGAGACCATATGGAGCACTGAAAATGGAATATGGAAGATTTAATGACATTAAAGAAGACAATGGACAAATCAGATTAGAAGTGGAAGGAAATGACTACTTCTCAGTAAAACCTGAAGTAGGAATAGAATTTAAATATGTTCAACCATTAGCAGTAAAAACTCAGCTATCTGTTGGATTATCAGCAGCTTATGAAAATGAATTAGGAAAAGTAAATAATACAAATAAAGCAAGAGTAAGATTTACTTCAGCAGACTGGTATGATTTAAGAAGTGAAAAAGAAGATAGAAGAGGAAGCGGAAAATTTGATCTGAATATTGGTGTAGATAACACTAGATTAGGAGTAACATTTAATGCCGGATATGATACAAAAGGTCACAATGTAAGAGGAGGATTAGGATTCAGAGTTATTTACTAATAACTTTTTATCTGAAGGAAAAAGTTTCTGTTTAAAATATAACCTTTAATTCAGAAATTGGACTATTTCAAAAAGAAAGTAAAAAAATAATGTACAAAACTATATTTTTGAATTATTAGAATTTTACAATGTAAAACAGGAAATGAATTTAGGAAAAGTCATCTGTCCGAGCCTTTAGGCAAGTTTTTGACTTTTCCTTAATAAATGACTGTTTTGTATAAGTAAAATTTTAGTAAATGAAAAAAATATAGTTTTTTTGTATATTATATTTAATTTTTATTATTTTGAGACAGCCTCATTTTTATTTTGTATTTATTTCATGTGGAACTTAAAAAATAAATAACATATAAAATTTAAAATAATACCTTTATTTGAATAAATATTCATATAAAAATATAACGATGAATATACAAAAAATATTATTTAATACTTTTTTTGTATAAAAAATGTATTAAATAATGTAAAGAAGTAGATACAATAGTCTTAAAATGTGATATAATTAGAATAAAAGAAATATATAATAGAAAAAATGGAATTAGCAAAATATCTATATAAAAATAAAATAAAAACTTAATTAATAAATATAATTTAGTTAAAAATAACAGTATGAAACAACATAAATAATGTTATTCAAAGTAATGCTATATTAAAGGAGGAAAACTATGAAAAGAAAAATGCTTTTGCTGTCAGCTTTATTTATAATGGCAACAGTAAGTTATTCAGCAGAAAAACAAAGTTTAGAAGCAAGTCTGAATTCAATAGAAAATAAGTTTAACGACCTGCTTGAAAAAGAAGCACAGAAGAAAAGGGAATTTGAAGTACAGAAGGCTCAGCTTGAAAATGAAGTTGCAGACCTTAAAGCAAAAGAAGAAGGAAAGGAAAAACTTTTTGAAAAATTGAAGAAAGACTCTGAAGTTAGATGGCACAGAGATAAATATAAACAAGTTTTGAATAATTATGATACATATTATAAAAATTTAGCTAAGCTGATAAAGGAAAAAGAACAGAAGATAGCTGAGTTGGAACAAATACTGGCAATAATGGGAAATTAGTTAAGTAAAACATTGAAGGATATAACAAAATATTTTTATTCATTCTGATTAATTTTACTGGCATCAGTAATAAGGCGAGTATCAATGGCAGAAAAGATAGGTTCAAATATAGAAAAAATTATAAAAGTTTCAAAACGGAAGAATAGAATTCAAGCTTTCAAGAAGGGGAAGTCGGCAATAATAGAAAGTACAAAAAATTAAGAAAGTGGGAGACAGTTATGAATAACAATTTGAAAAGAATTGAAAAAGAGTTAAGATCATTTGTAAAGAGATG
>NZ_KI272830.1 GCF_000469505.1 Leptotrichia sp. oral taxon 215 str. W9775
TTTTTCCACCCCCATATATATTATAGAGCCTTTTTTTTGAAATAATTTTTTTAGTAATCTGATTTTAAAACAAATGTAAAATTAGAAAAATTAATTATAAAATTTTTCCACATCTGTAATTTCATTCTCACTTTTTGCTACAACAATTGTACAGACAGCATCTCCTGTAATATTCACCACTGTTCTGAACATATCGATAATTCTATCAACACCAATTACAACACCAAGTCCTTCCAATGGAAGTCCAGCCTGTTTTAACACAAGTGAAAGCATTAACATACCAGCACCTGGAACTCCGGCTGTACCTACTGAAGCCAGTACGGCTGTTAAAATAATTCCAATGTATTGCGTTGGTCCCAGATGAATGTTGTAAAGGTTTGCAATGAATACAGCGGCAACTCCCTGCATTATTGCAGTTCCATCCATATTTACTGTAGCTCCTAATGGAATTGTAAAGGAACTTATTTCTTCTGAAACTCCAAATTTTTCTGTCAATGTTTCAATATTTACAGGAATTGTTGCATTACTGCTTGATGTAGAAAATGCTACTGAAATAACATTTAAAAATTTTTTTAAAAACTTAACAGGGCTCATTTTTGCCATGCTTACAAGCATTATCTGATAAACTCCCGTATGAATTACAAAAGCTATTAATGTCACGACAACAAATCCTACTAATTTAATCAGCACATCTATTCCAGTAGAAGCGACTACTTTTGAAATTAGTGCAAATACCCCAATTGGAGCAACTTGCATTATAAGTTCCACCATTTTTAGGACAAGTTCATTAGCTTCTTCAAGTAAAATTTTCAAATTTTTTACTTTATCCCCCAAAGCTGTAATTGCTACTCCTAACAGTAAGAAGAATATTATAATGGCAAGCATTTTTTCTTCTGACATTGCATTAATAATATTTTTAGGAATCATATCCAGTAATATATCAATAAGTTTTCCCTGTTCAGCAAGTTTAAATTCTCCCTTTGGAAGTTCCCCATGGACCATTCCTTTTCCAACACCGGAAATTCTTGCAACAAATAATCCAATTGCTACGGCAATTGCAGTAGTTGCAAAATAGAATCCTAAAACCTTTGTTCCAATTCTTCTAAGTTTCTTTACATCTCCGATGGAAGCGGCCCCCATTGCAAGAGAAATGGAAACCAGTGGCACAATCATAACTTTCATAAGATTAATAAACATTCCTCCAAAAAATGCAAGAACAGAATCTATAACAACCTCTTTTACAAATGAATTTTGTGCAAAAGGGCTAAGTATCAACCCGAATATAATCCCAAGTGCCAGTCCAATCATAATTCTGGTTGTCAAACCAAGTTTTTTCATAAATTTTCTAATAGTATAAAACACTATCTCCTTTCCCCAAATTTTTAAATATTTTATATTTTAACTTTTTATGGAAAAATTTACAACTTTTTTTTTTAAAATAATCAGTTTATCCTTTTAGATTTTTTCAAAAATTAAATCTAAAATTACTTGTCCTAAATTGATATTATTTTCCTTAATATAATTATTGAGCTTGTGTCTATGTCAGAATTAGTATTGACGGAAACTTTTATGCGTTATTTCTATCCTTCTTTCTATTTATCCTGAAAATATGTAGCTGCTTTTGGAGTACTTTCTATTTTTTCAATAATATTTTCCGGAAGATATATTTCAATAACAGATTTTTTATCAGAATAATATCTGACAAAGATTTTTATATATTCATTTGAAAAATTAAAAGAGCCATTATCCTTAAAATAGCTTATGGAATCAATGTCTTTTAATTTGGAAGTACGAAGAAGTTCTTCAATTTTAGGATAATATCTTTTTATTTCATTTAGTTTTCTGGTGAGGGTATAAAATAGAACTATCGGCGATTTAACTCTCTTAAATTCGTTTACATAAAGTTTTAGGTTATCTGATGCTAGATTAAGCATCAATGCCCTCTTTAAATTCTTTTCCAAATCTTCAGAAAAGGAATCTTTTACATAATTTAGATTGTCGTGTACGTATTTATATCCTCTTTTTGCCACATAAAGTAGAAACAGACGATAAATTTCTTCAGGATTGGAAACTTTATCCTTAACAAGTTCAAGCATTTTATAAATTGTATTGTCGTATGGGCTGTAAGGCTGTCTTGCTTTATTTATGAGAAAATTAATAGATACGATTTTATTTGTCAGTTTTCCACTTTCCTTAATTTTTTCGTATGCAACAGAAAAATCAGTAAAAGTATTTATGTCCATTACAGCTTTTTTTAAAATATGCTTTTCAAAATCAAAAAACCTTTCATATTTATTGTCAGCATTAAGATAGATTTTTACTGATGAAAGTGGAAGGCAGACTTCGTTTTTATCTTTGGCATTTTTAATAATATTATTGTAAAAGCCAAATGAGAAGGAATCTGTCATAAAAATAAATTTTTCAATCTCAAGTAGGGAAAAAAAGCTCTTTTTTAATGAGAAACAATTTTTAAATTCTTCAGTAAAAAATAATTGACAATAATCAGTATGTAAAATAAAAGATGAAAGTATTCCAAAAGAACCGGAAAATTTATCGTTTGGAGAAAATACATAAAAAGATATATATTTTTCTGACAGAGTTTTAAAAAATGAAGTGAAATTATTAATGGAAGAAAATTCAGGTATGGAAAGAATTTCTTCAAATCTGATTTCAGCTTTTTCCAAAAAAGTGGAATCTGAAACAATTTTAAAAAATAATAATTTTAAAAATATCTTTTCATCTTTTGTTATTTTTTTAGAAAATTCAAGTTTAATATCCTTTTTCTGTAAATTTGTAAATTTGTGGGAAAAATATATGTTCATTTATAAACTCCTAACTAACGAAAAAATTTGATATTTATTTCGTTTAAATTTTATAGATAATTTTAATATTTATCAATTATATAACGAGTAACGAAAAAAGAAATAAATTTTTCGCTTTTTTATAATTATACCTAAAATAAACTATAAAATCAATAAAATAGAAATAATTGTTATAAAAAACTTAAGTAAATAATTAAAAAACATTTTTTTGACAAAATGGAAAAGGTGAGGTATAACGATAGTGAAAACAATAAAAGATAAAATTTTAAGTTGGAGGAAAAAAATGGGAAAAAGATTGCTTAGCTGTTTTACTAGTGATTTTAATAAAATGTCCGGTCAGGATTTGAAAAATGCCATTAAGGCAAGTGAAGGTAGAACAGTGTTGTCAGAAAATGTTGTAGGAAGAAAAAGTGTTGCAGGGGATGTTACAAATAGTGAGTTAGCAAGGGCTTTCGGAGCAGATCTTATATTACTGAATGGATTGGATGTATTTAATCCATATATAGATGCACTTCCTGAATCAGATGAGCCTATAAAACTTGTAAAAAAACTTACAGGAAGACCGGTAGGACTTAATTTGGAACCGGTAGATCTAAATGCCGATATGATGGAGGAAATAGAAATTATTTCTGAAGGAAGAATTTGTTCAGAAGCTACATTGAAAAAGATAGAAGAAATGGGATTTGACTTTGTATGCCTGACAGGGAATCCTGGTACAGGAGTTACAAACCATCAGATTTCTGAAGGTATAAAGCTGGCTAAAAAATATTTTTCCGGAATGATAATAGCAGGTAAAATGCACTCATCAGGAGTTGATGAACCGGTTGCAAATTTCGATGTTGTGAAGGACTTTATTGAAAGTGGTGCAGATGTCATCATGCTTCCGGCTGTGGGGACAGTACCTGGATTTACTCAGAGTGAAATGGAAAAAGCTGTAAAATATATCAAGGAAAATGGAGCTCTTTCAATGTCTGCAATAGGAACAAGCCAGGAAAGTTCTACAAAGGAAACAATAAGACAGATTGCAATAATGAATAAAATCGCAGGAGTGGATATTCAGCATATTGGAGATGCAGGATATGCGGGAGTTGCAAACTTCGAAAACATTTTAGAACTTTCTATAGCAATAAGAGGAGTAAGACATACAATAAGAATGATTGCGGCTTCAAATGACAGATAAAAATAAAAAATATTATATATAAGGAGGATTTTATGAAAAGAATATACTTATTTTGCAGTGCTGGAATGTCTACAAGCTTAGTTGCCAAAAGAATGCAGGAAGTGGCAGATAAGCATAGCCTTCCAGTTGAAGTTAAAGCTTTTCCTGATAATAAGATTGATGTTATTGTTGAGGAATTTCATCCTGATGTAATTTTATTGGGACCGCAGGTAAAATTTAAGCTTGAACAGACAGCTTCAAAATACGAACCACAAGGTATTCCGGTAGCAGTAATTGACCTTGAAGATTATGGAAGAGTTGATGGAGAACGTATTTTAAAGAGAGCTATAAAAATATTGAAGGAAAAGGCAGGGAAATAGCATGTTTGATAAGTTGGAAAAAGTATTAGGCCCTTTGGCATCTAAATTGAGCAGTAATAAAGTTTTGGCGGCAATACGTGATGGATTTTTAGTAGGTACACCGTTAATTATAGCGGCTTCAATATTTCTAGTTATTGGAAATTTTCCTATTGAAGGATATGAAGCATTTGTTGCGAAATTTTTAGGAGAAGGATGGGACGGATATCTTAATGCTGTTATCCGTTCAACATTTGGAGTAATAGCCCTTCTTGGTGTTATTGGTATTGGATATTATTATGCGAAGGCAAAGGGAGTGGAAGGGATTTCCGGGGCAGCTGTATCATTAGTAGCATTCCTTATTATAAGTCCTCAATCTCATGATTTATTCGTAAATGCAGAAGGAAAAGCATTCAGAGGTTTTGCACTTAGAAACTTAGGTACAGAAGGTTTATTCCTTGCAATGATTACAGCATTACTTGCGGTAACAGTATTTGCTGCAGTTAAAAACAGAGGTTGGACAATAAAACTTCCTGAAGGAGTACCACCTGCAGTAATGAATTCATTTGCGGCATTAATACCAAGTATGTTTGTAATGCTTCTATTTTTTGCATTGAGACTTTTCTTCTATTTCTTTACAAAAGATCAGTATGCACATGACTTTATTTATAAAGTTCTGCAAGGGCCTCTTGAAGGATTAGGAAAGAATTTCTTCTTTGAACCAATTTATCAGTTCTTATCAACATTGTTCTGGTTCTTTGGTATTAACGGTCCTGCTGTTACAAATACAGTTTTCTCTCCATTACACCTGGCTATGACAACAGGAAATCAGGAAGCGTTTGCGGCTCATATGCCATTACCTCATATATTTACAGGTTCATTCTCTGATTTCTTCTGTAACTTCGGTGGTGGAGGAAGTACATTATCTTTAGTATTACTGATGATGTTTAAAGGAAAATCTGAACGTATGAAAAAATTAGGGAAACTATCAATAGTTCCTGGAATTTTTGGAATAAATGAAATGGTTATTTTCGGACTTCCAGTTGTATTAAATCCGATTATTGCGATTCCGTTTTTATTAACACCGCTTGTTAATACAATTTTAGGTACACTGGCAACAATGTTACACATTATTCCTCGTACTACAGGAACACTATTACCTTGGACAACGCCTTTATTCTTTTCAGGATGGCTTTCTACAGGAAGTATAATTGCAGGGCTTTTCCAAATAGTACAGGTAGCGATAGGATGTATGATTTACTATCCGTTCTTTAAAATATTGGATAACCAGTATTTACAAGATGAAACAAAACCTGTAGAACAAAGTAAAGAAGATGATTTAGAAGACATTTCACTTGATGATATATCTTTCTAGAAAATATAAATTTATGTTGAATAAGGCTGTTTCAAAATTAATTTATAAATTTTAATTTTGGAGCAGTTTTGTTCATTATGGAGACAGTTTTAATATAAAAGTGACAGGATAGCTAATAATAAAGCTTTTAAGCAAATTTTTTACAGCAAAGGAGATATATAAATGAGAATAGTTTTATTTTTTGACCAGATTCAATCGGGAACAGGTGGAAAAGAAGGAGCTAATGTGGAACTTGCACTGGAAAAAGGTGGAATGGGTTCATACATGATGTTTTCTGAATATATAAAAAATATAGGTGGAACTGTACTTGCCACTACATATTGCAGTGACAGTTATTTTAAGGAAAATCAGGAGCTTGTTCTGGAAAAAATGACAGGACTTTTAAATAAAGTAAAGGCTGATATTCTTTTATGCGGGCCATGCTTTAATTATTACAATTATGCAGAAATGTCCTCCATTTTAGCAGAGCACGTAAAGAAGGAAACAAGCTGTAAACCGGTAGTTGTATGTTCGGAAGAAAATAAGGAAATAATAGATAAATATAAAAATAATCTGGTAATGATAAAAATGCCGAAAAAAGGTGGGGTAGGCTTGCGTGAATCATTACAGAATATGGCAGATGTAATAAAATGTCTGTATGAAGGATCAGATTTATCAGAAGTAAGTGATTATATATATAAATAGTTAGAAAAAACTGTCTGAAAATAGAAATAAAAATTATGAAAATTATATTTATTCATTTGTTAAAATTTTTCTTATATAAAACAGTCATTCATTAAAAAAAAGTCAAAAATCGCCAAATTTAGGCTGTTGACTTTTTCTAAATTCATTTCCTGTTTTATATTGTAAAATTTTAAATAACTCATAAATATAATTTTTCATATTGTGTTTTAAGTCTTATTTTAAGATAGTTTAAACTGTTAATTTATCTATATATCAAGAAATGGAGAAGATATGAGATTAAAGGAATTATGTCAATTAAGGGGAGTTTCAGGAGATGAAAAGGAAGTACATGATTTTCTGCATAAAGAATATGAAAAAAGAAATCTTTCAATAATAAAGGATAGACTCGGATCTATTTTTGGCTTAAAAAAAGGGAACGATTCATCATATAAAATAATGATAAGCTCAAATATTGATGAAAGTGGAGGAATGATTTCAGATATCAGGGAAGACGGACTAATGGAATTTCTGACAATAGGGCTTTATGAAAAAAGTCTTTTTGAGCAGAGAATAGTGAAAGTTTTAAATAGAAGACATGAAGAATATACAGGATTTGTAATAAAAAATGAAAAAGAGCTGCTGATTGACGTAGGGTATGGAAGTAAAGAAGAAGTTTTAGGGGCAGGAATACAGATTGGAGATATGTTTGTGCTAGATATTCCTACTTTATTTCTTCCAAATGAAGAAATACTTTCTAAAAATCTTTCCAACAGGGCAGGACTTGAAGCAGGGCTTACAGTATTAGATAAGATGGAAGAAAATAAGGAAATGCCTCCATTTGATGTGGTAATAGGAGGGATATCCCATTCGGTAACAGGTCAGCGTGGAGCAATAACAGCAACAACTGCATTAAAACCGGATATAGCTGTCGTTATTGATACGGCATATGTGAAAGAGCCTAAAGAAAATACAGTATATATTAGAAGTTTTGATAAATCAATGCTTCCAAATCAAATGTTAAAGAAGGAATTTTATGAAGTGGCACAGAAAAAAGGATATATTCCTGAAGGCCATGTTCAGCTGGAAGCGACAGACGGGTCTTTTATCCATAAATCATTGGCAGGGACTCCAACAGTTGTACTTGTACTACCTTTAAAACATAAACAGGCTATGTTAAATTCGTTAAAAATAGAGCATATAAATAATTTGAGTGACATAATTATAGAATTTATTAAGGGACTGACTGTAGAAAAAATAGAAAAATTCGGATTTAAAGGGTGAGAAAAATGGATTTTGATATTAAATGGGAAGTTCTGAAGGAGCTGACAGAAACTTATGCAATTTCAGGCTTTGAAGAGGATATTACCAATATGTTGAAAAAGAATATAAATTTTCCATTTTCTCAGGATGGACTTGGATCCTGCCTTTTCACAAAGGAAGGAAACGGAATTTCCATAATGATAGCAACTCATATGGATGAAGTAGGATTTGTAGTCAGGGAAATAGATGAACAGGGGTACTTATATTTTCAGAATGTAGGAAATATGTGGTCACATGTTCTGCTTAACCAGAAGGTAGCAGTTATAAATGAGGAAAAAAAGATTTATTACGGTGTTATTGGTGGACCGGCAGTCCATTCAATAAAGGAAAAGGAAAGAGAAAAGGTATTGCCGATTGATAAACTGTATATTGATATGGGAGTCAGCAGTAAGAAAAGGATAGAAGAACTGGGAATAAAAGTAGGGGACATGATATGTCCATATGCAGAAATGATGGAACTTAATGAGGAAGGATATCTTGCTGGAAAATCCTTTGACAATCGTGTAAGCGTTGCAACGGGAATATGGCTTATGAATATGCTGAAAAATGAAAATACAGGGAACAAAGTCACATTGGCAGCAACAGTACAGGAGGAAGTTGGGCTAAGAGGTGCAAGAACGACAGCACATAAAGTATTTCCTGATTTGGCAATAGCTGTAGATACTACTTTGGCGGGGGATACACCTTTAAATAAAAATAATATAAAGCTTGGAAAAGGAGTAGCTATTAATGTTATTGATTCAATGACTATAATGAACAGGGGACTTCTCATTTACATGGAAAATTTATGCAGAAAAAACAATATCCCTTATCAGCTGAGCTGTTTTACAGACGGTGGAACAGATGCAGGAAATATTCATAAATCTGGAATAGGAATACCTGCAACAACTTTATCCATACCGATGAGATACATGCATACTCATCTTGGGGTTGTGCATAAGGATGATATTATCTCAGCATTAAAACTGCTAAAACTGATAATAGAAGACCTGACTCCTGAAAAGTATGAAAGAATACTAAAGGAAAACTATCATTACAGCGAATAGAACAATAAAACTTGAGGAGGTAAGAAAATGTGGGGAATAATTGCAACATGGTGTATGGCACATGACGGTGTCAAAGAAGCGGCAGAAATACTGAAAAATGATGGGAATGCAGGAAAAGCAATAGAAACAGCAATAAAAAATGTTGAAGATTTTCCTTTTTATAAATCTGTAGGCTATGGTGGCCTTCCAAATGAAGAAATGGAAGTGGAACTGGATGCGGCATATATGGATGGAAGCAACTTTGATTTTGGTGCAGTTTGTGCCATTAAGGATTTTGCCAATCCTATATCTATTGCAAAGGATTTGAGTCATTTAAATGAAAATAGCATGTTAGTAAGTGAAGGAGCAGAAAAATATGCTCATAAAAGAGGATTTGAAAGAAAAAATATGCTGACAGACAGGGCAAAAATTCATTATAAAAATAGATTGAAGGATATGGCGCATATAGAAGAAATGGCGATAAAACCTTATTCAGGACATGATACGGTAGGTATGGTATGTCTTGATACAGATGAAAATATAGTTGCAGGAACTTCTACAAGTGGACTTTTCATGAAAAAGAAAGGTAGAGTGGGAGATTCCCCTGTAATCGGATCAGGACTTTATGCTGACAGTGAAATCGGTGGAGCAAGTGCAACAGGGCTTGGAGAAGATATAATGAAGGGAATAATCTCATATGAAATAGTAAAACTTATGGAAAATGGACTATCTCCTCAGGAAGCATGTGAAAAGGCTGTATTCAGTTTTGAAAAAAAATTAATAGGAAAAAGGGGAAGAGCAGGGGATATTTCTGTAATTGCCATGAATAATAAAGGAGAATGGGGAGCAGCTACAAATATTGAGAATTTTTCCTTTGTTGCCGGAAATGAAACAAATCCTGTAAAAGTATACAGGACAAAAAGAAAAGGCGATAAAATGGTGCATGAAGAAGCAACTAAAGAATGGCTGCAGGAATACATAGATGAAAGAACAAAACCTCTTGTAGAAAAGTAAGGAAGGTAAAAAAATGGATGATACTTTAAAAAATAAAGGAAGTATTTGTGAAAAAGAAAGTAAAATGAAGAAAAGTAATTCTGAAAATTTCTGTGATGATAAAATAATTATGGAAATAAAGGAAGAGGTAAAGAAAATACAGCCTGAATTAATAGAAACAATACGTGAATTAGTTTCGATTTACAGTATTCAGATGGAAGCTGAAGAAAATGCCCCATTTGGAAAAGGGCCTGCCGAAGCACTGGATAAAGCTTTGGAAATATCAGAAAGATTTAGATTTACCACAGTGAATATAGACAATAAAATAGGTTATGCAGAATATGTGTCAGAAGGAATTAAGGATTGTGATGAATATATAGGAGTTTTCGGTCATGTGGATGTAGTTCCTCTTGGTGAAGGGTGGAAACATTCTCCATTAGGCGGAGAAATAGAAAATAACCGTATATATGGAAGAGGAGTTCTGGATAATAAAGGGCCTATTCTTTCAAATCTGTTTGCCCTTCATATTTTGAAGAAATTAGGGATAAAATTTGATGTCCCTGTAAGAGTAGTTTTTGGAACAAATGAAGAAACGGGCTTCGGATGTGTAAAACATTATCTCACAAAGGAGAAACCTCCTGTTTTTGGATGGACTCCTGACTGTAAGTGGCCAGTTGTGTATGGAGAAAGAGGAAGGCTCAAAGTAAGAATATATTCAGAAATGAAGGATTTAGACAAATTATATGATTTTGTAAATAACTATATTTTATCAGCTCCCAACAATGGAGTGAAATTGAAGATAGATTTTAGAGATGATGACTTTGGAGAAATGATATTAAGAGGTTACAGATTTGGAATTTCTGAAAATAGACATTTTTTTGAATTTGTAATGAGTTATCCTGCAGTATGTAAAAAAGAACAGCTTATGGATTTAATTAGAAGCAGCCTTGCAGAAGGAACAGAATTGGAGGAAATTGCCAACTGGAATCCTGTATTATATGATAAAAATTCTGAATATGTGCAGACTTTACAGAAGGTATATAATTATGTTACAGGCTTTGATGCTAAACCTGTAACAACGACAGGAGGTACTTATGCAAAAATAATTCCTAATATTATTGCTTATGGTCCAAGTTTTCCTGGTCAGAAGGATATAGCACATTTACCTGATGAATGGTTTGATTTGTCAGATTTACAGAAAATAACGGAAATTTATGCACTTTCATTATATGAAATAAGTAAGTTGAAAAATAGAAAATAATAAAGTAAAAAAACTGCCTTTTATTCTTAAAAATAAGAGTATCAGACAGTTTTTATTATTTTCAATTCTCAATTAACCCAATAAATTTAGAAATAATTCTAAATATAAATTTTATCCCTTCTATCTATTTGAACAATTAAAATGACTAATTCTTCCTTTTTAATTTTTGCAATAATCCTATAGTTTTTAACTCTATATCTCCAAAATCCTTTCAGAGTACATTAGATTATATTTCAGTTTCCTCCTATTTTTTTCTATATAGGCAAATACTGTATCCTTTTTCCAATTCCTCAGCATGAATGAAATCCATAAGAGTATTTTCTTCAGCTGCAGCTACTTCAGGTGTGACTTCAAAAATTGAAATAACATAGTGTTTTCCTGCTTCAACTGGAGGACAAGTAATAGAGATACTTTTTGCTTTTATTCTTGAATTAAGCACACTATTGGCAGGTAATTCATAGTTGGCAGTAACTACATGTGCATCAGGTGATACTTTTACAACATCTTCTAAGTCATAGCCTTTCATATGCTCAAATTCAGAAAAATTTTGACCATCAATTGTAATTTTTTTACCACAATAAATATGAAAATATGCCTTCGTACTGTCACTCATAAATTCTTTTTTCTTTTTTCCATTAAATAAACCGAACATTTTTTTCTCCTTCTTATTAAATAAAATTAATTTTTACTATAAAAATTATATCATAAGCAAAAAAAAATTTAAATATTTCTTTTTAAAAATATGGAAATTATGTAATAAAAAATTGACTATTCTACTGTTAAGTTATATAATTGTATTACTGAAGTAAAATATGAAAAAGAAGAGTTATTTATAAAAATTATTTAGGGAAGTAGTAATATTGATAATATATGTAATTGTTTAAATTAGAATAAATCAAAAATTTATGGAGGAAAAATGAGTGTAAGCTTTTATGTGCAAAACAAGAAAAAATTTTTAGGTTATGAGCCAGTTTTAAATGTTGAAACTGCATTGAGTTTACTGGATAAGGAGCTTTACAGCTATAATACTGGAAATATTGATATTAACGATTTGCTGTTATCTCCAGTTTCTAATTATCAATGTCTATTAATAGGAGATGGTAAAGATAGTTCAAGAGGATTTGAATTATTTTATGATAATAAAGATAAGTATTATAGTGTGCGGGTTTTTACTCCGTCATCCAGGGAAGATTGGCTTTTGGCATTGGAATATATAAAAGCATTGGCTAAGAAATTTGATTCAAAAATTATAAGTGAAACAGGAGAAGAATATACAGCTGAAAATATTGATAAATTTGACTATGAAAGAGATATACTTTATGGAATAGAAGTAATTTCATCAAGAGTTAAAGGTGATGAGCCGACTCTTTACAGTATTTTTGGCATAAATAGAGTTGTGTCCTTTAATCAGGAAATGATTGATAAAATAGAAAATTCAGATAGCCCTATTGATACTTTTTCTAATATGGTAAAGGAAATACAGTATTTAGATGCCTATTCGGCAAATCAGCGATTTTTCAAAAACAAGGAAGATGGAAGAATAAGAGGAGCTTATACTCTTACACAAAATATTAGAACAATACTTCCTTACAAGCCTAGTGTTGAATTTGAAAATTCAGATATAGTTAAAAATGAAGATATTGCCTTCTGGGATATTGGATTAGTAACTATTGACGGAGATGAAAACGATAAAGACAGTTATAATGTTGCGGCATATTTAAATTATGATGATTTTATTAAAAATTTGCCAGAAAATAAATACAGATTTATAGATGCTTCGTATATTATGGTTGAACCATTAAACAGGGAAGAACTTTTAGGATTAGTAAAATAGTTTAAAAATAACTGAAATAAAAAAGACTGTTTCAAAAATATAAAAACAACATAAAAAACTATATTTTCATCATTTCCTATTTTACATTGTGAAATTTTAATTCGAAAATATAGTTTTTTTATCTAATTTTATAGTTTTTTGAGAAAGTCTCTTTTTTTATACATCAAAATATAAGAAAATTTTGATTGTAGAAGATAAAGTTTACAGAGATTTTTAGTTTTAAATTACCTATTTAATATTATTTTTTCTAATTCAAGTTATTTAACTTTTACAATTTCCCCTGAATTACTGTTTACATCGTATTCAAACTTCTTTCCGTTTACGTAAAATTCAATTTCATATACGGCAACACCATTTTCTACCCCAAGCTGAATTTTAGTAATTTTAGCATCACGTTCTGCCACTCTTGCATGAGATAACGCAATCTGTTTAGCTTTTTCAGAAGAGATATTTTTTCCTGCAGAAAATCTAATTTTTTCAGCAGTATTATTCTGATTAAGAATAAAATCATTATAATTAATGTTAGCAGAATATACTGTTATTTCAAGCAAAAGAGAAATAATTACTATTGATTTTAAAAATATTTTTTTCAATTTTATTCTCCCTTCCTATTTCAATTTTACTTATTAGAGCTCCATTTTATAGCTCTTCCTGTGTAAGCATCAATTTCAAAATCATACGTTACTCCGGCATGAATCAGTTTACCTTTAAATGAATCTCCTTCTCCACGGAAATCTTTAATTTCTGATACGTTTGAACCAGGAACTCTGGCTGTAACAATTTGTTTAACCCTGTCATGTGAAAGTTTTGTTCTATCATTTTTTGCACTTTTAATTTCTGAATTTCCAGTCTGATTTTCAATAACAAGATTTGGAGTTTTTACTGCTACATCAGGTTTACCTGTAGCAAATCCAATACTTCCTATAATCAGAAGACTAGACAAAGCCCATTTTAAATAATTCTTTTTCATATCGATACCTCCTTATTTGTCTTATTATAGCATATTTATTTCTGTAATTCTATAATAGCAAATTTTCATTAAAGAAAAATGAGAAAAAAGACTTTTCAAAATAATTTTTAATAAAAAATTTATAGTAAATGGATTTTAAGTGGAATTTTTATTGTGAAAATTGTTCCTTCACCAAGTTTACTTACAACCGAAATAGTTCCACTATGAGCTTCCACAATCCATTTTACCATTGAAAGGCCAAGTCCTGTTCCCTCACTGTTACGTGAAGGATCAACCTGGTAAAATCTTGTCCATATTTTATTAATATGTTCATCACTTATTCCAATTCCGTCATCAGCAATTTTGATTACAATTGTTTTCTCCTGCACATCTAAATCAACATAAATATTTCCGTTAGTTTTTCCATATGTAACAGCATTTGAGAGAAGATTTATAAAAACTCTCATTATCATTATTTCATCAATATCAGCATAAATATCAGGGGTAATTTTAGAAAAGATATTTATATTTTTTCTTTTGGCATCTTCCCTTCTGGAATCAATAACAATTTCTGCCAGTTCACTAATATTGACATTAGCCAGATTTAATTTCTGATGTCCCCTGTCCATTCTTGAAAGGGTTAGAAGCTGAGAAACAAGCTGTGACATTTTTTGAGCTTCATTAAAGATTATGTTAAAGATATTTTTACCTTCTTCAACAGAAACTAAATTTTCCTTTCCATATTCCGACTGGGACATTATGACAGAAATTGGTGTCCGTAATTCATGAGATACATCTGAATTAAACTGTACTTCCCTTTCAAAAGAATCTTGCAGTCTGTCAAACATTGTATCAAATGTATTTGCTAACGTATAAATTTCATCATTTCCTTCACCCAGGTTTATCCTTTGTGATAAGTCGTTTCCTTCGTTTATTTTTTCAGCGGCAGACCTAATTTTTTTAATAGGTATGAAAGCATTTCGGGTTATAATATATCCAATTATTCCGGCAAAAATAAGGAAAAATGGAAATATAATAAGAGAGATTGAAATTACAGTTTCTATGGCCTGACTTGCTCCAACTGCAGACATTACACCACGAATCCAGATTTCTCCATATCCTTCATAATTTTTTTTACTTTCATATACATACCATTTTTCATGCTGATGTTTAACAGTTTTAATAATTTTTTTGTCTGAAAAAGTATCGTCATATTCAAAATTTAGAGGATTATTACCGTATACAAATCCTAAATTTTTATTGTATACTGAAATCTGTATTGTGTTTATTTTGGTTTCCATATCATTGTCAACGATAATTTCCCCATTTTTGACATATATCTCCTTAAAGCTGCTTTCCACTGTAGTTTTAAGATATCCATATTCATAAGAATGGATAATCTTTTCACTCATATAGAAAATAATCAGAAGAAAGAGTATTACAAGACCTGTCATTAATCCCATATACCATAGCATTATTTTCAGTTTTATAGAAATTTTATTCATTGTCCACCTTCAGAATATATCCAATCCCCCTTATGGTGTGAATCAGTTTTGGTGAAAAATTATCATCAATTTTTTTTCTTAAATACCTTATATACACATCAACAACATTTGTACCACCTTCATAGTTGTAATCCCATATGTGCTGTTCAATTTTTTCCCTTGGAAGAACTTTTTCCTTGTTTCTGATCATATATTCCAGTATAGTAAATTCCCTTGTTGAGAGTTTTATTGGAGTTTTATCCCTGTACACTTCATGGGAATCACAGTTAACGCTAAGGTTTGCAATAGTAAAGACATTACTTGCATTATTTGTATTTCTTCTAAGAAGTACACGAATTCTCGCCAGAAGTTCATCAAAGGCAAAAGGCTTTATAAGATAGTCATCAGCTCCAAAATCAAGCCCCTGAACTCTGTCTTCTATTCCGTCACGTGCTGTAAGGAGAAGAACTGGAGTTTTAATATTACGACTTCTTATCTTTTTAAGAACTTCAAAACCATTTAATTTAGGGAGCATAATATCCAGCAATATGACATCATACTCAACAGAAAAAATATAATCAAGTGCTTCTTCCCCATCAAAGCATGAATCAACGCCATAGTGTTCCAATTTTAATTTTTTGACGATAATATCATTTAAGTTTACTTCATCTTCAACTACAAGTATCCGCATTTGAAAACAGTCTCCTTTCGCTTTATATTATAAAGTTAACATATGTTTTTCTTTATTATACAGTAAGGCTGGAATAAAAGCAAGGAGGGGAGGGGTATGGAGTTTAGAAGCAGGTATAACAAAAAAGAAAATTACTTAAGGGAAGTATTAAATTATAACTGCTATATATAAAAGAAATATGTAGTATTAATAATATGAAATTGAAAAAAGAAAAAATAAAGGGTATACTAATAAAAGTAAAAAAATATAAATAATTCATAAAAAACTTTTATGAAAGTTAGATACAATATTAAATAAACAATTGGAAAGTAGAGAGGTGAAAGAGATGGATTTTGTAGTATTAGAAAAAAATGGATTAAGAAAGGAAGTGAAAGTAGGTTTTTCATGGACAGTATTTTTCTTTGGTCTTTTTGTTCCATTATTTAGAGGAGATTTAAAATGGGCAGCAATAATGTTTTTTGGTACTATTCTTTTAGGATTTGCAACACTAGGTATAGGAGGAGCAGTTCTTGGAATAGTAATGAGTTTTGTATATAACAAAATATATATAAAAGATCTTATTGAAAAAGGATGGAATCCTGTAGGAGAAGAAAACAGACTGTTGTTAGAAGAAAAAAATATAATTGGGAAATAATAATAAAAACATATAGAAATAAATAAGTTGAAACATAATGGTTTTCTGGGATATCGGATGATTATTATGTTTTATTTAATTAAAAAAAATTAAAAATTAGATGATGGAATAGCTATCTTCATTATCTGGTTTTATTATTATAGAGAATTACTTTGGCACAGTAGTATGGAAATACGATTAATTATTTTGGAGTGGGGTTAGAAAATGCTGAAAAAGAATGAAAAAGTTATGTTACTGATAGAAAAACTGAAATCTATAAATGAAAATATTTTTTTTGATTTAGTAATTGATAATTTTAATAATGAATTGTTAGAAAAGAAATTTGGAAAGCCATTTAATGAAAATTCGATTTTCTTTGAAAGGGAAATTGATATTGTTGGAAAAATTGATGAATCAAATAAGGATTTTCTGAAAAAATTGATAGAAATGAATAATTCATATGTTGAAAAGAAATGTTTGGATTTTACAAAAGAAGATTATTTGAAGGAATTCCAGAGGGATAAAATATTAAGGGTGAATGGAAGGGGCTTAAATCCCGAACAGATGATAATGTATGTTTTAAGTACAGATAATCTGACTGATCTTTTGGAGTTTTTCAAGGAAGAATATTCTAAATATTTAGAAAAACTGGAGGAAAATAGGCAGGAAATATTGGAAAAGGAGCCGTTTCTGAAGCAGGCTCTGGAAGAACTGGAAAATGACACTTTTGAGAAGGAATTTCAGGAATATATAGATACGAAGTATAAGAATGTAAAAAAGAGAAATTTGGAAAAATTATCACAAAAATATAATTTGGAATTTCAAAAGGAAGATAAAAACTTCATTGTCTCGGCAGATTTTTTAAGTTTTTTTGATGAAAAGATGAAGGAATATTTTTCAATGAGGGAAACTTTCAGGAGGGGATTTGAATTTTTTAATATAAATTCGTATAAAGTCAGCGAAAAAGAAAGGGACTTAGAAGAAATAATCACTGAAATAGAAGGAACGGAGCAGGAAAATAGATTTTTAAATTTGAAAAATGACAGGCTTGAAGAAGAAAACAGGAAATTGAAGGAAGATTTGAAAAAACATAGAAATAAAGAAGCTGAAAAGACAATTGAAAAACAGAAAAAAGAAATTGAAAAATTGAATTTACAGATAAAACATCTTGAACAGGAAATTGAAAATATGGAACAGGATGAAAATCTAGAAGTAGTTGAAAATATAAATATAAAAGAGCTTTCTGAAGAGAAAAAGATAGATTTGACAAATCAGAATGTAAAGGTGATTGGTGGGAGATGGAGTCAAAAAGTTATTGAAAAAGCTGAAAAATATGCAGAAGAAAAGGGATTTAGAATTGAGTTTATCCATGCCACAGCAGTTTTCAGAAATTCAGATAAATTAAAAAATTCAGATATTATAATTTTTGATACATCCTATAATTCACATTCGGCGTATTACAAGCTGAAAAGTCATGGATTGAAAATATATAGAATTTCAACTTCAAATTTGGATAAAATTAAAAAGTTTTCTGAATAGTTAATAAATTTTTGATGTTTCTAACTAAAAAAGAGAGGTGTAAAATGAGTAGTAGAGTTTTGTTTTTATTGATTGCTGGAGTTTCTTTTGTTTTTGCTTCTATATTTCTAATAATTGGAATTATATATGAAAAAATATATCAAAATAATATGAAAGATTGTGATAAGGAAGTAGAAGGAGAAGTTTTAGAAGTTACGAAACTTAATTTTGGTAGTAGATTAACAGATACTTATGTCATATATCAATACATAGTAAATAATCATAAATATATAGTTAAACCTTATATTTTATTAAAAAATGCAGATATAAATCTAAAATATACTGATTCTGAAAATGTTACTTGTATTACTTATATGGGTCGTCATGGTATGAGTGGCCAAACAAAATATCGTACAGGTGAAGATATTATAGTAAAATATAATTCTAATAATCCTAAGAGACACGAAATTCTTAATGATAAAGATAAAATATTTGCATCTAAAGTTTTCAAAATAGTGGGAAAAATACTTATGATTCTCCCACTAATTTTCCTTATCATATCATTTTTTGTGAAGGGACAGGTTAATAGTTAAAATAAATTACAAAATTAAGTATAATAGATGCAGGGGAGCTATATGAAAAAGAAAATAAAAGTCCTGATAAGTGCTTGCTTGTTGGGAGACAATGTGAAATATTCTGGTGGAAATAATCTTACACCAGAACTTGTTACATTGTTAGAGAAATATAATGTGGATATTATAAAAGTTTGTCCTGAGTGTTTTGGAGGTCTACCTATACCAAGAGTACCCTCTGAAATTAGAGAGAATAAAGTTTTTAGTAAGGATAATAGAGATATTACTGAAGAGTTTTTAGAAGGAGCTGAGAAAACTTTAAAAGTAGCTAAAGAAAATGAAGTTGATTTTGTTATCTTAAAAGAAAGAAGTCCTTCTTGTGGTAGTACACATATCTATGATGGGAGCTTTTCAGGAAATATTATTTTAGGACAGGGAATTACAGCTAAAAAATTGACTGAAGAAAAGATAAAAGTTTTCTCTGAAGAAAATTTAGAAGAAATTGAAAAATATTTAGTAGAATTAGATAAAAATTAGGAGGTCTTATGGAAAATCTATGCAATGAGGTTTATTCCCTTTTACCTATAGAAGAGAAGAAAGAGATTTTAGAAAATTTAGCTAAGAAGTACAATATGGAGCTTTTAAGATTTGAAACTTTTTTCAAGTATTCAAAATCAACTTTTACAGCTGTTTTTAAATATAAGGAAAGTGAGTTTATTTTTGTTCCAGGAGATACTGTAACTCTAGGCTATGAAGGATTACCTAAGAATTTATCTGATGAAACTTTAAATGGTTTAAAATATTGTTTAGATGAAACTGAAGACTTAAATACAGTTTTAGGAGAATATATCAGAGATAACTTTAGTAAACTTAGGAAAGCTACTATAAAACCTATGCTAGTTGAAAGAGAATTACAAACTGTGGCTTGGAGAAAATCTAATTTAGAAGAATTAAAAGACTTTGACAGCGACTTACTAAAGGACTATAATGAGTTTAAAAGTTCTGACTACAATAGGCTGACACTGGATGAAACGGCTAGATTTACAAAGGTTAAAGATGATATAGAAATAGAGCTATATGATGATATTAGCTACGAGGAGCTTTGTGAAAATTTAAAAGAGGAAGGATTTTCTTTAGCTAATTTAGATGAGTGGGAATATCTATGTGGTGGAGGTTGTAGAACTTTATTTCCTTGGGGAGATGACTTAGACTACAATATGAACTTGCTATATTTCTCTAAAGAAGGCAATGATAAATATGACTTAGAAGAGCCAAATTTCTTTGGACTTTGCATTGCTTATGATCCATACAAAATGGAAATTATTGACAATAAATCTTTCTCTAAAGGTGGAGATGGAGGATGCAATATTTGTGGAGGCTATGGAGATTTTTTAGGTTATTTCCCATGTTCGCCATACTTTAATCAAGTTATTGACTATGAGGAAGAAGATCTCAATGGTGATTTCAATTTTTATCGTAGAATTATAAGAATAGGAGAGTAAAATGAAAAAAATACTTGTGTTATTACTCATGTTAATTTTAGGAATCATCAGTTATGCTAAAGCAGATGATGTACTTGGAACTTGGCTTATTAAAGAAAATGGAAAAATAGTGGAAATCTATAAAAATAAAGATGGAGAATATACTGGAAAGATTAAAGAAGATAATTTTATTTTCTTAAAACAAGCTAATGACTTAAGTTATGATAAAGAAAGAAATAGCCTAGCCTATTTTACTTTAAAATTTCCAGAAGATAAATTTTCTTGGTATGTTTGGATAAACATAGAAAAAGATGAAAATCTTTTTATCAAAGGGACAGGAAATACTGAGGTTGGAAAATATGTTAGAGAATTACATCTTATTAGACAAAAATAAAAAGGAGTTTTTATATGGATGAAATAATAAAAGAAAAATCTGATTTTCTTAAAGAAAAAATAAAAGAAATAAAAGAAAAAATTGTAAGACCTTGTACAGAGTTTGAAACTAAGAATTTTGACTACGATGATGAAAATAAAGTTAGTTGGATAGGTAGAGTATTTCTATGTAAAGAAAATGAAGTTGAAGAAAGACCTAAAGACGATAAGGGAGAAACTATGTATCCTTTAGCACAATTTTATCTTTCTAATCTTCCTTATATACCAGAAGCTTTAAAAAAGTTTGAATATATAACTGTATTTATGGGAGAAGATTTTCCAGAATATAATGAAGAAAATGAAGGAGTTTCAAAAAATGGAGATGGTTGGCTATTGAGAACTTATACTAAGGATGATGTCTTAGTTAAAAATGAATACCTAAGAGATGATAAATTTTGTCCAAAGGCTTATCCATTAGAAGCTAAATTTCATGCTGA
This sequence comes from Leptotrichia sp. oral taxon 215 str. W9775, assembly GCF_000469505.1. Lineage (NCBI taxonomy): Bacteria > Fusobacteriati > Fusobacteriota > Fusobacteriia > Fusobacteriales > Leptotrichiaceae > Leptotrichia > Leptotrichia sp. oral taxon 215. The sequence continues at coordinate 20,986 of NZ_KI272830.1, forward strand.
AGACTATCCTGTTTGGGATGGTGGAGGACTTGATGAAGATTTAGAAATTGAAATATGTGATTTAGAAGAAGAATTTGATGATGAAGTAAGTTACTATCAAGATATTGGAAATGATCATACATATTTACATAAATTTGGAGGTTATCCTTCATATTGCCAACCAGGTTTAGGATTAGAGGTTGAAAAAGGCTATAATTTTGTTTTCCAAATCTCAAGTGATGATGTTGCACAATACAATGTAGTAGATTCAGGAAGTTTAATGTTTTTCTATAATGAAAATGAAGATAAATGGATGATGTATTACGATTTTTATTAATTAATAGGAGGGAATAGAATGTTTAACTTAATAGCACCAGGATTAGATATTGATAAAATGGCCAGATCAGTAGCGGCCGGGGAAATAAGTGGGAAAATGATATTTTCAATGATTGCGGGGAGTATTTTCCGATTTATTTTAATACTTTTAGTAATTGAAATTGTGATAGAAACAATGTATAAAAACCGTGTAAAAAATTATAAAGGTGAAGTAGAGGGGGAGATTGTAGAAGTTCTGAATTCTGATAAAGGAGCAATGGCCGGGACTTTTCCGATATACCAGTATGAAGTGAATAATCATAAATATATTGTTAAACCTCTTTTTTTGATTTTTGGATCTAAGTTAAATCAAAAATATCATGACAGTGAAGATATAACTTGTATTACATATAGGAGAAAGCATGGAGGAACTAGCAGAACAAAATATCATGAAGGAGAAAGCATAATAGTAAAATATGATATTGATGATCCTAAAAAGCATGAAATTCTTAATGATAAGGATAAATTATTCGTATTCAAGGTAGCAAAAATCGGAATAATATTATCTATGATTTTTCCAATTGCCGTTTATATTATGACAATTTTTATAAAAGATTAAATATAATCTGATAAAAATTACTAAAATTAATAGTTATAATCTATAAAATCTGTAAAATAAACTTGTATAAATGAAATTATATATGGTAAAATACCAGTACTAGAGAACTTTTTCAAGGGAAATAAAATTATAAAAAATTCAGATTTTTAAATAGTAATATAATAATTTACTTGAAAAGAGGTTGTCATCTGGTAAAAAATGTATAGGAGGAAAAATAGGGATGAAAATAGGAAAAATAATAAAAGTTATATTATTTACAATGATATTTTTTATACTGCAAAGCTGTGTAAAAATCGAAACAAGCATGAATATAAACTCTGATTTATCAGGAACATCAACTTCAGAAGTTTCAATTATGAAAAATTTGATGCCTGAAGAACAGTTGAAAAAGGAAATTGAAAAACTGGGTGTAAAAAAATTTGAATTTGAAAAAATAGAATCAGATGATAATTCAGTTGATAAGTACAATGTAAAGCTTGAATGGAAAACAGAAGAAGAACTTGAGAAAATACTTGCGTTTATTAATACCGGGATGACAATGTCTGAATTAAATTCTCCAATAGTATCTCCAAATGGTGGAAATAAGGGTAAAAATAAGGAAAATGTGGAAAATCCTGAGCATCAGAAAAAAGATGAATCAAAAACTGTTGAAATTAAGCCAAAAGATAAGGATAAAGACAAAGAAAATGTTGATAAAAATAGCAAAGAAAAAGTAAAAAAGAGTATTTTTACTAAGGAACACGGAACTGTAACTGTAAATATGGGTACAGTTAAAATAAATAAGTTAGTTATAAAAGTACACGGTAAAATAATAGCTGATTCTATTCAGGAAGGTATAGTTTCAGACGCTAAAGATGAAATAACATTCTATGAAGGAGACAAGGCTGAGTTCAAATATAAAGACAGCAATCTTTTACTTCCAATTTTAATAGGTGTGGGAATAGCTATTGCCATTATTGCGATAGGAGCAGCTGTATTTGCACTGAAGAAAAAGAATAAGGAAAAAATTGAAGAGGACGAGTATGATGAATTTGCTGAAGAAGCAAAGGATGAAATGGAAAAAAAGGAAGCAGCAGAAGAAAAGGAAAAAATAGAAGAAGCTGTAAATGAAATTTCTGGAGAAGTGACAGAAATTTCAGAGGATAACGAAATTAAACCTGAAAATGATAATGATGAAGAAGAGGAAATTTCAGGAGAAAATATATAATATAAAAATAGGTTGACAAATTATGCAAATAAATAGATTATTTGAGATGCTTCATATGATGCTGAACAAGAAAAATATTACAGCAAAAGAACTATCAGAATATTTTGAAGTATCTTTAAGAACCGTATACAGGGATGTAGAAACTTTAGCTTCTGCAGGCATCCCTGTATATTCTTTAAGAGGTAAAAATGGCGGAATTAGATTACTGGAAGGTTATACTTTGAATAAATCGCTGATTTCTCAGGATGAGCAGAATGAAATAATGTATGCATTGCAAAGTCTGAAGGCTGCAAATTATCCAGAATCGGAAGGAACTCTTAAAAAATTGAGTTTGATTTTTAATAAATCGTCAGATAACTGGATAGAAGTTGATTTTTCCAGATATGGAAGTGACGATAATGTTTTATTTGAAAATATAAAGCAGGCTATACTTAAAAAATTGACAATAAAATTTACATATTTTAATTTAAGAGGAGAGAAGTCTTATAGGACATCAGATCCACTGAAAATATGGTTTAAAGAAAAGGCATGGTACTTATTTGCTTATTGTCATGATAAAAAAGACATCAGGCAGTTTAAAATAAATAGAATAAAAGAGTTGATTCTTACAGAAGAACATTTTGAAAAATCGCTAGAAAATTTTAAGTTTGATGATAAAAAATCTAAAGTAAAAGATGTAAGAGTTGTAGTTGAAATAGATAAATCACAGGCATATCGTGTTTATGATGAATGTTCGGAAGAAAATATAAGTAAAATGGAAAATGGAAATTTTGAAATTATAATGGAATATCCTGAAAATGAATGGCTTTATGGATATCTTTTGTCTTTTGGAGAATATTTGAAAGTGAAAGAACCTGAAAGAATAAAAAGAATTTTATTTGAGAAAATTGAGAAAATGAAGGAGAATTATTTTAAAAAAACTTGATTAATTTTTTATGGGAGTAGAAATAATGATAAAATTTGGTGAAAAATATAAAAATGATGATATTTTACCGTATATCTTAAAGATATGTGATAGTACAAATAATATATTAAAAATAATAGTTACTCTTCCTCTTTTAGGAGAAAAAGGTTCTGAAGTAAGTAATACTGGAAATAAAGAACTTGATGAAATATTAAAGGAGTCTTATCCTGTTTTAATCAACTATAATGAAATTTATGAGATAGTATTTGAGAACTATATAATGTATCAAATTAGAAATGAATCCTTTGCAAATCCTGATGAAAATAGCAAAATTTTGGGAAAATATTTCATGATAATTAAAAATTCCTCATATCTTAAAATGGTAAAAAATATTACTTTTTATAATGATATTTTTGATGATAAATATATGCACTATGGGATTTTTTCATGGAATCATGTAATTGACATTATTTCAGCAGAAGAACCTAAAATTGCAAAATTAGAGAACCATACTGAAGAATAAATACACAGTATTGTTTTAAAATAAATAAATAATATTATTATAAATATGACACACTGATGTCACATTTTTTGTATTATAATAGCTATAGAAAATTTTAAACAATACAAATAAATTGATAAAGGCGGTACAATTATGAAATATGAAATAGTAGAAATTAAAGAAAAAACTTTTGTTGGATTTAAAACAAGAGTGAAAGATGATGAAACAATGTCTGAAAAAATTTCAGATTTATGGAAAAAACTGTATTCTGAAAAAGGTGCTAAAAATATAGAAAATAGAATAAATGACAATACTATAGGTGTTTACTATAACTACAATAACGAAAATGGATTTGAGTATGACTGCCTTACAGGTTGTGAAGTGAAAAATAAAATTGATGAGATTCCTGAAAATATGATAAAGTTAGAAATTCCAGAAGGAAAATATGCAAAATTTATAATTATCGGAAATCCTGAAAAGGCTGTTGGAGAATTTTGGAATAAATTTTGGAAAGAATTTGGGAAGGAAAAATCTGATATAAGAAATTATACCTATGATTTTGAAGAATATATAGCAGGTAGTGATTATGAAAATACAGAAATCCAAATTTATATCAGCATAAAATAATCATTAGGAGATGATAGTTATGGCATTTGATTTTAAGAAGGAATTTAAAAAATTTTATAAACCATCAGAAAAACCTGAAATTATAGAAATTCCTAAAATGAATTTTATAGCAGTGCGTGGAAAAGGAAATCCCAATGAGAAAGAAGGGGAATATCAGAAAGCTGTTGAAATGTTATACGGAGTTGCATATACCCTTAAAATGAGTTATAAGACACAATACAAAATTGAAGGATTTTTTGAATATGTTGTTCCTCCGTTGGAAGGGCTCTGGTGGCAGGAAAATGTAAAGCATGAAAATTATCTGCTAAACAAGGAATTATTTAACTGGATCTCTTTAATTAGAGTACCTGATTTTATTAAAAAGGAAGATGTGGAATGGGCTATAAAGTGTGCTACTGAAAAAAAGAAAAAGGATTTTTCAAAAGTTGAATTTTTCAGCTATAATGAAGGACTTTGCGTACAATGTATGCATATAGGAAGCTACAATGAAGAACCTGAAACTATCCAAAGAATGAATGAATTTGCACAAAATAATGAATATAATATAGAATTAACAGAAAAAAGATATCATCACGAAATTTATTTAGGTGACCCAAGAAAGACAGATATAAATAAATTGAAGACTGTAATAAGACAACCTGTTAAAAAATAAAGAATTCAAGCAATTAAAAGATAAAAATAGAAAAAGTATAGAGAAGTAAAAATCCATTCCAGTTGATAGATTATCAGCCGGAATGGATAAATTTTTATTGGGGAACTTTAGAAGGAACAAACACCCGAATATAGTCAATATAGCTTTTTGCAGAATTTATTTTCTTTGAGGGATAGCCATTTCCACCTACTCCGCCTTGAAACATAATATTCCATGTAGAATTTAATCTATTGTCGGATATTGAATCTTCAATAAATTTATTATATACCCCAGTTCCATGTAAATCTGTAGCAAAGGAATAGGTTTTCTTGTTATCAACCCAATAAGTAATAATTGCTTCATTAGGATTTGAAGATGGCTCCACCGATACAGAATAAACGTGAAAATCATTCTGAACGCTGGACTTTACAGCATAGTTTTTTTTACTTCCATTCACTAGATTTTTTTGAAGCTTTCCAGTTTTTTTGTTGTGCAGATGAATTGACTGTGTAACTACATTTTTTCCATTTGTGGGTGTAAAAAATTCTCCTATATCCAGTTCAGCAATAGAAGCTCCTTTATAATGAGTTATCCAAGGAGCATGCCAGAAACCTTCTTCATTTGCAATTTTTGCTCTTACATCAATTCTTAAATACAGAGGATAGAAAACTTTTGCAGGATTAGGGGCATATCTGCCACCTGATGTAATAAATCCTGAATTCCATGCCTCATAAGATGCTCCGTCAGGAGTTGTAATTGTTTTACCTTTCATTCTTTTTGAATTTATTACTAAGACTCCATTTCCCTGAGAGTCTGTTGTTTCTAAAACTTGGCTTGCATTGTAGAACTGAATCATTCCCTGGGGATGACCATAGGTATTATTATTGTCATACAAAGACCATTTATTAGTATCAACATGATTATCATTAAATTCGTCTCCGCCATAGTACGTCCAACGTTCACTTTCGGTGTAAGCACGTATTGCTGAATTTTTAGCAGGTGGTAATGGTTTTACTGCTTTTTTATTTTGTAAGGTGTTGGAATTAGATTCGCTTATACTCAGCAATATAGATGCAAGGCATAATAATTTTATACAAAAAAATTTTTTCATAATAATCTTCCTTTCAAAGTATGTAAATTTTAAAAGATATTGCAAAAAGTTTTTGATTTTATGTCTTTCCTATTATTTATTATACATCATAAATAATAGAAATATTTATAAAGAGAGAGTAAATTTCATTTGATATCACTTTAAAATTTAAGTGTTGTTTAGAATAATTTATTTTACTTGCTTTTAGAAGGGAGAATTTTTATAAAAAATTAGAAATGGACAGAAACTTGACAAAAATTGAGGTAGAGTATAGAATGATTTTAATTCGGGAGTTGAATATGAGGATTGGATTCTGTACCAACTTATAATGCTGTAACAAATGATTATAGGAGAAATTATGATGGATTTTATTGTGTAATATTAAAGAAAAACTATGGAAATAAAAAATACGAAGTAATAGAGGAGAGTAAATAATGAAAATATCATCAAAATATGAAAAAGAAATAAAAAAATTGTTTGAATTAAGCAAGAAAACTTATATTGTAAATTTTCAACTGAGAAATGAGGAATTAATCTCACATTTTTCTGATGTTACAGATGAAGAAAAAATAAATATAATAAAAGAGGGAATAAAAATAGCATGCCAAAGAAAAAATTCATCTGAAATAGAGAATTTGATGCTTTCAATTAGTTTTTTTAGATTATATGATAGATCTGAATTTATTGAAGATTACATTAAATTATCAAAAGAAGAATTTCATGAAGAACATGAGACTATAGCGTCATATTTTCAAAGATTTCACCTACCTCAAACAATAGACTACATATATGAACTAGCAACTTCAAATTTTGAAAAATACCGTTGGGATGATAAATTTTGTACTGGTCAGAAAATGCTGCTTTGCTTTGGGAGACATAAACACTCCTAAGGCGAAAGAAAAATTGGAATTATTATTACAAAGTGATGAAGAAATGATAAGAGAACATGCAATGGAGCAGTTGAAGAGATGTGATTTCACAAATAAAGATGTTGAATGAAAGGATTAATTATGAAAAAAGAAGAGGAAAGAAAGTATGAATAGTACATAAAAATGGAACTCTACATAATCTTGAATGTAAGATTAGAGATACGTTCCATTTTTAAGTTATATATATTTCTATTTTACAGGAAAAGTGAATGAGAAAACAGTTTCTCCTTCAGGAATACTGGAAACAGATATTTCAATATTATGTCTTATTGCAATCTGTTTAGCAATTGCAAGTCCTAATCCCATTCCACTTTCATTATTTTCTCCTTCAGTTTTATGAAAACGTTCAAATATATTATTAATATCCTTATCAGCAATTCCACTTCCTTTATTTGAAATATCCATTTTAATTTTATCTATTCCATTTTCTGATATAATTTTTCCAATATTAATTTTAATAGGAGTATTTTCATAAGAAAATTTAATCGCATTATCTAAAATTATGATTATCATCTGTCTTATACGGAAATAATCTCCTTCAAAAATATAATCATCCGGATTTTTATTACATGTGACAGTAATGTCTATATTTCTTAATCTGGCAGGCTGTTTCATACTTCTTGCTGCATCATTTGCAATTTCGTATAAACTAAGTGGTGACTTTTCAATAGAAAAATCAGTATTCTGCAGCTTTGACAAATCAATCAGGTCATTTATCAGTTTCTGAAGGTGAATACTTTCAGAAAGTATTTGATGGTGATATTCATTAATTCTTTCAGGTTCAGTAATAATGTTATCGCAAAGTGCTTCCATTGAACCTCTGATTACAGTAACAGGAGTACGCAGTTCGTGAGATACATTTATAATAAAATCCTGTCTCATTTTTTCAAAATGTTCACTTTCCTTTGAACTTTTAAAAAGCTGTATAGCCAGTTTATCTATAGTTTGAGCAAGATTTCCAATTTCGTCATTCTGTTTAACGTCTGTCTGAGCTTCATAATCACCTTCAGAAAGCAGTATAGCTGTATTTTTTATCTTATTCAGAGGTTTTGTAAAACTTAATGAAAGCAGTATAGCACTAATACTTGCAAGAATAAGAGCCACGAAGATACTTATAATAAGGGTGTAAATACCGTTATTTAATGCTGTAGAAAGATTTTCAACAGGAGAATGGAGTAAAACAACTCCGACAACTTCCCCATTTTTAAAAATAGGAGCTGCAGTAGTCAGAGCTTTTTTATCTAAGAATTCATTGAAATCTTCGGTTGTATTAACTGTACCTTTAAATGCTGTACTTACAGCTTTTTCAGCATTTGGAGGTAAAATTCTGTATGTTTCAGGAACATTTCTTTCAGGAGTATCCTTTTCCTGAATAATGGAGCCTGAATCCTTTTCAATTACCCAAACTTTTGCCATTGCAATATCTTCAATCATCCGCATATTTTTCCTGTGTTTTCTTCTGTCACCCTGTTCTTTAAAATTCTCTTGATGGTCATCATTATACCACAGTTTTGAGATTGTTTCAGATAACTTTGTGGCTCTTGCTTCAAGATTTCTTTTATTCAGATTGATAGTATTTCTCACATACATTGAAGCAAAGACACTTCCAGTAACAACAGAAAAAAGGAGCAGTGAAATTCCAAAATAGAATACCAGTTTAAGAAAAATTCTACTTTTAAAGTTTATTTTTTCATTTTTTATATATTTTATATTTTTAAAAATATTCATATCGGTTATCCTTATAATTTTTTATTCATGAATGTCAAATTTATATCCGACACCCCATATGGTTTTTATATTCCATGCTTCATGTTTATAGTTATCAAGTTTTGCACGAAGTCTCTTTATATGCGAGTCAACAGTTCTGCTATCTCCAAAATAGTCATATCCCCATATGGAATCCAGGAGGGTTTCCCTTGTAAAAACTTTATTCTGATTAGTAGAAAGAAGCCAGAGAAGTTCTATTTCCTTTTTTGTAAGGGAAATTTCCTCATCATTTATTTTTACTGTAAAATCACTTAAATTGATTGTAAGATTATCGTATGAAAAAACTTTCTCCTGATTAAGATTTTCATTTGGAATAACCCGCCTCAAAATGGCATGAATTCTCGCAATAACTTCTCCAGGAGAGAAAGGCTTCACAATATAGTCATCAGCACCTGTTTCAAGCCCCATTATTCTTTCAAAATCCTCACCTCTTGCAGTAATTATTATAATCGGGATATTTGAGAAGGTTCTGACTTCCTTACATACATCTAGACCATTTTTCTTAGGCATCATAATGTCAAGAAGAACAATATCAAATTTTTCATTTTTTATTTTATTGAGGGTTTCTTCACCATCGTGTGCAAAGAAAACATTAAAATTATTTTTTTTACAGTATTCACTTAAAATAGACACAATCTGTCTATTATCATCGGCAATTAAAACATTATACATTTCTTTATCCTTTACATTTTTATTTTTAATTCTATCATAGATTCAATAAAAAAAGAATATTTAGCATAAAATACTTTTCAAATTTAAGAAAAAGAAAAAAGGTATAATTTTGTCAAAATTAGATGATATTATGTTTCCATAGAGAAAAGGAAATCTCTAAAAAATAAAAACAATGGAGGAAATTAATATGAAAAATAAAAGAAAAAGTCTTATAGGTTTAGGATTAATTATGGCATTATCAGTTTATGCAGGTGCAGCAACAACAAGTAATCTAAAAAACTCAAAAGGTAATACAGAAACAATGATAGAAAATAATCAAAAAGAGTTTGACAAAGATAAATGTCCTATGCCACCAGGACATCCGGGGCATGAAGGAAATGGAAAAGATGGAAAAATGGATAAAAACTTTAAGAGACCGAATCCTGAAAGAATAGAAGAATTGAAGAAAATACTGAATAAAGGTAAAGTTACAAAAGCAGAAGCTGCTGAAATTATAGAACTTATTGAAATGAAAGGGAAAGGACCTCATGGAGGAAGACCGGGAGGACCTGGTAAATCAGGAGAACATGGTAATATGCCACAGCTAAATAATAATCAGTCAAGCAATGATACTAAAACATCAAATTAATTAATAAATCCAAAAATTTTAAGAATATAACAATCTAAAAAAAGACTGGAAATAGAATAAATCTATAACCAGTCTCTTTTATATTCTCATTTATATTCAATTATTGTGTGTGTATGTTTTTTTATTTAAGCGTTTGTTATAGTTGTAATAAGCTGTTCTAAAGTCTGTTCTCCAACAGAAGCAACCTTTCCATTAATAAATACTACAGGAACTGCCTGAATATCTTTTTCTTTAGCTTCATTAAAGTAAACTGCACTGTCAACCATTGAAGTTGTTATATTTTCATTGTGAGAAGAAATAAGGTTTAACGCCTGTACAACTTCAGGGCAGTGAGTACAAGAAAGAGAAACAAAAGTTTCAATATTTAAAGGTTTTTGAACTGAAGCAACTTTTTCAAGCTGTTCTCCTTCAAGTTTTTTACCTAATCCTGCTAATCCTAAGATAGCAAGTATGAAACTGTTAAATTCGTGTCCTCCTGGAATTCCGTAAAAGTTAACTCCAGTTTTCTTTCCATTTTTAAGTAATGTGAAAGATGTAGGTCTTGTAATACCTGCAAGTTCTTCAAGAGCTTTATCTTCTCCAAAATTTTTTTTTGTATAGTTTACTTTATTTGAAATTGCATCAACTTCCTGTAAGAAACTGTCAAGTTCCTTTGATTTATCACTGTCATTTAAGAAAGCGACTAATTCAATAGGTTCATCTATTTTATCGAAATAAACTTTCAACTGTTCAACTATATTTGCGTCTAGTAATGCCATTTTTAGACTCCTTTCTGATTTCGGATTATATTTTACCTACTAAATCCAATCCAGGTTTTAAAGTAGCTTCTCCTTCTTTCCATTTTGCAGGACAAACTAATCCAGGATTTTCAGCTACGAACTTAGCAGCTTTAGCTCTTCTTACAAGTTCAGAAGCATCTCTTCCTATTCCTTCATCATTTACTTCATAAGCAACTATTTTTCCTTCAGGGTTTACAATGAAAGTTCCTCTGTAAGCAAGTCCGCTTTCTTCATTTAATACTTCAAATATTCTGGAAACAGCAGCTGTAGGATCTCCTATCATTGTGTAAGTAACTTTTTTAATAGCTTCAGAATGATCGTGCCATGCTTTGTGAGTGAAGTGAGTATCTGTACTTACAGAGTATACATCAAATCCTAATTTTTTCAATTCTTCATGGTGATCTTCTAAATCCTCAAGTTCTGTAGGACATACGAAAGTAAAGTCTGCTGGATAGAACATGAATATGCTCCATTTTCCTAATACATCTTTTTCAAAGTTAATTTCTCTGAATTCTTCGTTTTGGTATGCCTGTACTGTAAAGTTTTCTACTTTTTTTCCTATTAGTGACATTTCTAATTCCTCCTATTTTAATTTTTTTAAATTTGAAATCATTACAAAAATATGATAATTATATTATATAGGATATTATGTATTTTGTCAAGAAACTTTTTCATAGCATGAAATATTTTCTGAATATTCAGTATATATCTGAGATTCAGGAAAATATTGAATAAAAATTTAGATTTCTGTAGCAATGTCTATAACACGTATTTCAAATTCCATATCTGGCATACATTCTGCCAGGTCATTCTGAATTCTTTTAAGTGCCTCCATACGCATTTCAACAGATGTATTTAGATTACCCTGAATAATAAAAATTGCATTTTTCGTTTTATCATCAAATTTATAGTTTTCTCCGTCACGCACATCAAGCCATGCCAATATTCCTTTTTCATCACGGTAGACATAATCTGTTTTGGCAACATGCTTTTCAGTGGACAGTATTGGAAGAAAAATATCTTCCCTTTCATTGACTGTAAATTCTATATAATCATGTATCTTATCAAAATCATGTCCACCTATTGCTAAAAATGAATTTAAGGCTTCTACGTTATAAATATCGATAATGCTGTTAATACAGGGTATAGAACCACGATGCTGAATATTTCTTATAAGTGCAGGAACAGTAGGTGGATTTTTCTTTACACTACGTCCGACGCTTTGCAGCAAATCTTTGTAGCCTTGAATTACAGGATGATTAAATACTTCGTCAATATTACAGTTCAAAGCCCATTCTTCCATTTTTTTCTGTTTTTTCAAAAATGAATCTGATAATTTTGCATTTGGATTAATATTTTTTGCAATGCCAATCACGACACTTTTAATACCAAGTACCGCAATGCTTCTATTAATAATAATTTTCATAACAGAAATACCTCCTATAGATTGTTTTATAGCTAAGTACCTGTTATTATTATACTCCCTTTAACAATTTTTTTCTAATAGTTTTTCAGCATATTGTTTAAAAATTTAAAATATTAATCCATTTCAAATTCAATGTATACAGTTTTTGAAAATGAAACTTTCTGAGGATTTATAACAATACTGTTTTCAGAAAGACTGTTTATGAAAGTCTGGTCATTTTCCTTCAGTATCTTTTCGTCATATACAGCATAATTTCCACTGTAATAACCGTAGTAAGGTCTTATTGCTCCGTTGGAATTATCAGTTATAGTAACAGGTTTTTTTAGGGCAAGGTCAGTTTTATTAAGCATAACCTGTGCTTTTTTTGCAGCTTCCCTGTAAGCATTTTCATATAGTTCGTCTTCCAGTTTCTGTTTATTATCTATATTGTATTCAATATATCCTGTTGAACCGATTTTTAATGAATGCGCCAGATTAATTATATTTCCAATACTTTTCATATCCCTTGTAGTAACTTCTATAGTATGGGAAACTCTTTGCTTAACTTTTTTAACACTTGTTCTTTTTTCCATGTTGATTTCCTGATTGTTATAACCTGCAATTTTTATCTTATCTGAACTTATTCCTCTTGCAGAAAGTTTTTTCTGTAACTCATTGAATTTATTGACAGCTTTCTGATAAGCACCTTTATTAGTCTTATCCTGTTCAACTATTTTGAAAACATGATTTCCTCCAATATTTCTCTGAAGACTGAAAATTTTCTCATTTGCAAGGACAGCCATAAACTCCTTTAAACTGTTCAAATCGATTGAAACAGCTTCCACTGTAAGAGTAGTTCTGAATTCCTTTTCCCCTTCATTCTGTACTTCAGTATCCCACCAGTAATTTTCCGAAGTGTTATAGTCTGAAGAATTAATTTTTTCATATTTTGTATTTGTCTTTTTCAAAAGATTTTTATACTTTTCAAGAATTTCAGAGTTTTCCTTGCTTGCTTTATCAAGATTATCATTTTCAGTGATAATTTCCAGAGTTATTTTTGCACTGTTTGGAAGAAGTTCCTTTGTTGCGGTTCCCCTTACCTGTATTCTCTTTCCTGAAACGACATCAGAAAAACTGAAGACAGAAAAGATTATAAATAGTATAGATATAATTTTTTTCATATTATTATTTCCTTTCTAAAAATATTATTTCATTTCATACATTACAGATATATTCTGTATTAATTTTATTGGTTTTGGAGTATAATCAATTCTAGATTTTTTTGCTCCGGATGAACGTTCTGCAACAGCAAATTTTACACTGGGAGCCGAAAATTCAGCTATTTCTTTGCTGCTGTCAAAACTCCACGATTCATCAATTTTATCAATCATTTTTTGCTGAAACTCAACATCTTCACTTACAACAATTGGAGAAGCAAGTTTTAGTTCACTTGATTTCAGAATGCTTTCAGCTTTATTTTTTGCCTGTTTAAATGCTTCGTTATACATGTCTGAAGCTATCTGATCCTTATTGGAAATATCAAAATGGATACTTCCGTCTATATTTATTCCATTGTCATCAGCAAGGGAAATGATAGAATTCAATCCTTTAATATTTTTAGTAGTTATTTTAAAACTATGAATTACATAATAAACATCCTTCTGTTCCTTACTTTTTCCATTAAAGTTTTCTGTAATGTTATAGTCACCCAGAACAATATTGCTTGCTGGAACATTTAAAGACTGAATTTTGGATTTTGCAGAATTAAGTTTGGCAAATACAGTATTCAGAGCTTTTTCCAAGGTTGTATCTGTTGCTTTTATGTTAAATTCGAATGTATTGTCATCAAAATTTTTATTTATACTTTGAAGATTTTCCCCGTCAGAAAACTCTACAAGACCTGCTATCTGATTGAAGTCAGTGTTCTTAATAAGTACAGCTATATTTGCAGTATATGAGTCAGGTTTTTTACTTTCAGTACTTGAAACGGCGGTTTTTTTCCCTTTACTGTCATTGTAATCATCATTATCATAATCTTTTTGTTTTCTGCTGTAGAAAGAAAGTGTTTCAAGCTGTGATAAATCAATATTCCTGTTTTTCAGAGCAGACTTAAATTTTTCAATTCTGTCATTTGCTTCCTTTGTTGCCACACTGAGATTTCCATTTTTAGTTTTTATCTGGAATGTTATAGTGGCAACATCAGGCATTACTTCCTTTTCATAATTTCCGGTTACGCTTACTTTTCTTATTACATTTTCTGAAAATGAAAATGCTGAAAGGATAAGAAATAAAGCGATTAATTTCTTTTTCATATCTTACCTCCAATTTAATTTTACTAGTTTTTAAATAATTTTATGTAATTATTCTATCATTTAAACCTTAAAGTAAAATGAAAAGAAAATTTTTTTGTATCATATAAAAATGGTGCCCTCCCAAAATAGAAAACAGATAACTGCTGAATACAGTTTTACAGCAATTTTTAATTTCTTTTTTGAGATGACACCTTTTGTACATAAATCTTATTTTTTCAAAAATTTTCAAATGATGATTAAAGAACTTTCTTCAGAATAATTTCTAAAACACCTTCTTCATAATTAATATATATGGAATCACATATTTTAGCGACAAGAGTAAGTTCGTCAGAAGTTTCTCCCTCCCCAATAAGTTCCCAATACTCTGAGTACTCTATGTCCTGGTGGACTTCCATGCTTTTTTTCATTTCTTTTACTTCAGCGGCACTAAGTTCAACCGTCCCGTAAGTATAAATGTCATACCCATTTTTAGCGTCGTTTATAGCGATATCAATTTCTATTTTTTCTGCTCCTTTTTCTAAATAGAAAGAAGTGATTTCATTTGTAATTTTTGAAATAATTTTCATCTTTTTTGCTTTCATTTTTTTCCTCCATAAAATAATTGTAATATAGGAACGCTTACACTTGCAACAATTCCTGCGGAAAGCCCCGTATTATATAAATTCAATCCGCCATGAAGTGCCCCCATATTTAAAACTAGACAAAAATTTGTAAATCCAACAATAATTCCCGGAATAATTCCAAATTTTCCACTGATTGGTGCAAGGCATGTGGAAAAAAATAAAGTTATGGCAAAAGTTGTAAGTGGAATATTTATACCAAACATTATATAGGAAAGTGAAACTCCGGCTATTATTGGAAGAACATTTTTCAGATGTTTTCCAAATCCTGCAAACCCTATAAGAGTAAAAAGACCGGATAAAATAGGTCCGTTAATATAAGGAAACATAAGAAAAATAAGAGCAATGGAAATAAATCCTAAAATTCCCATATTTATCATAACCATTGGAAAACCTTCAGTAACAGTGAAGTCTGTTACAAGTTTCCCTGAATGTTTAAGCAGGCTGTCAAAATTTTCGAATGAACGGCCATTTGCATAATAACCATAAATAATGTAAAAAGTGAAAACCAGTATAAGTAAAATTAAAATAGGATAATCCATTTTTTCAACAAATGTTTTATTTGGTGCAACTTTAAGCCCAACTTCCTCCAGTATTGCATAAATAATAATGGCAATAAGTCCTGCAGCCAGTCCTGTGTTATACAGTGTATAACCGTTATGGAAGTTTATTACATGTATGGAAACTGCCGGTACAATAAATCCCATAAGGAATCCGGCTCCAATTGCCAGAATAATTCCAAAAATGGAAAAATTAAAGGCTTTTGAAATACTGCTGACAACCGGTGAAAGTGCAGTTGTAAACATACAACCTGTTATAACTGTCTTAAAGCTTCTTCCTTCAAATTTTGCATAGGCATAGGTACCTAGGTAAAATGGAATAATGTTAAGCAGATTTTTTCCCATGAAGGCAAATCCAAGCATTATATAAATTCCAGATATAAGCAGGCCATTGATTTTCATATCCATCCTGTATATAAGATAAATATTCAGCAGTGCAATGACTGAAGCATTAAACATGGCCGCTCCTTTACCACCAACCACAAAGTAATCAGTCAGAAGAACGCCATCAGATAAAAAAATATCTTTCATTCCCTTTATTAAATCGGCAGGGTTTGTGAAAATTATTGAATAAACCAGCATAATAAAGGGTAAAAGTGAAATAATAAGGTACTCCTTCTTTTTTTCTTTTGTCATAATATATTCCTCTCATATTTTTAGTTATAATAATTATAACATATTTTTTAAAAATAGTAAGAATTTTTGATTTTTTGTTTCTGAAATAATAATAAAATTAGGAAAAATACAGATAAACTCTAATTGTATTTTAATAGGATTAGTGATATAATGTACGAAATTTAAAAAACTATGAAAGGTGTAAAGAGGTGGATATGAAAAAAATAGCAGTGTTATTCCTGCTTGCCATGTCACTGCAGGCATTTGGAGGAAAGTACAGAACGCTTAAGGAAGAAAATGTAAATATAAGTTTATCAGAAATAGGAAATAATAATGGAAAAATTGAAAAGGCAATAAAAAAGGGTTACAGTCAGGAAACATTTTTAAAAATACTTGAAAATCAGATAAACAGCGGAGAATCCTATAATAAAGATTCAATAGAAAAAATGAGCCTTATTGGAATAACTTTGGCAACAATAAAGTATATTAAGGTTGATATTGAAGAAATTAAATATTTATCAGATAATCAGGCGGAAGTGAGTTTAAATATAGTAATTCCTTCAATAGAAAAATTTGATGAGAAAAGGTATGAAGAAAGATTGTCAGAGGCTTTTAAAAGCAAAATAGGATATACAATTGAAGAAATAAAAAATAGGGATCTGACAAAGTCTGAAATTGAAAAGTTATTGCCTGTCTATATGAAAATAACAGGTGAAGAAATAGGAAAAATAAATCACTTTACTTCACTTAACGAAACAGTAAAAGTTAATAAAAGTAATAACAGTCAATGGGAAATGGAAGCACTGGGATTATTTTAAAAATGGGGGAAAATTTTTATATTTTTTAGGTATTGTAAAAATGGAGGGAACATGGAAGAAAAAAATAACCAGAAAGAAGAACTGGAAAGAGAAATAGAAAAGTTGAAGGAACAGGTTGAACTGGAAAGATTAAGAAAAGAAAGAGATGAGCTTAGGGAAAAGCTTAAGGCTGACAATAATGGTAAATACAGTAATCCTACTGCAAATAGTATTCAAAGTGACAACAGGGAAGATGATGATTCAGAAGAAGACAATGGGAAAATGAAAGGAATGCTGACAGTGGTATTATCAGCACTGGCAGTGGTCATGATTATAATTATCGGAATTACTGTTTTTAGAATAAATAAGGAAAGTAAGAAGATAGCTGAAAAAATAGAAAATGTACAGTCTCAGGAAGAAAAAACAGAAAAAGAGGATAATCAGAAAAGTGATATAGAGGTAGTGGTGAGCACACCTCAAGCACCAGGAACTGCTACGCAGGGGACAGGGCAAAATACGTCAGATCCTAATGTGGTAATTCCTCAAACTCCAGTTTCAGATGCAGCAGCACAGGGAAATCAACAGGCTAAACCGGAAGAGGAAATCAAAAAAGGAACAGAATATTATACGAAATCAACTAAAGGTCCTGTAAATATAAGAAAAACTTCTTCAAAAAATAGCTCGCTTCAGGATGAACTGCCTGATGGAGTAGTTCTGAAATTTATCGGAAAAGAAGGAAAATGGTATCGTGTATCCTACACAGTCAATAATCAGACAAAAGAAGGATTTGTTCATGTTTCACAAATAAAAAAGAAATAAAATAAAAACTAGACAGATATAATGAAAATTATACAAATTAGAAAAATAAAAAATTATAAAACATGTATTAGAAACTTGATAAATTAGAAGGTTTAGAAGATACATGTTTTTATAATATGAATTTTTTTCAAAAAAACAAAAATAAAAATTGAAAAATAAAAATAAATTTGGTATAATTCATTCAAATCAGAGAATAAAAAATTAAAAAGCGCCTGAATCTTTAGGTTTAAATATAATTTTATATTTCCCTAAACTTTCATATATATTTAAATCTTAAAGATGACGAGGAAAAAGGGTTATCGAATTTTCGGCGGATGCCCTTTAGGTGATCACAACCTGAACAGTATACAAAATCGTAAGTAATTGCGGGAACAAAAGTACTGTAGTGATTATTCCCTGAAAATAATATTACGAGGAGAATAGATATGTGCGGAATAGTAGGTTATATTGGGTCGCAAAACGCCCAAGATTTTGTATTGGATGGATTAGAAAAACTGGAATACAGAGGTTATGATTCAGCAGGTATAGCTGTAAATACTGGAGAAGACAAGTTTCATATTGTGAAAAAAGTTGGAAGGTTGAAAAATCTGGCTGATATACTGGAAAAGGAGCCATTAAAAGGAACAATGGCAATAGGTCATACTAGATGGGCAACTCATGGAAAGCCTTCTGATGAAAACTCCCATCCACATTTTAATAAGGATGAAACATTGGTAGTTGTTCATAATGGAATTATTGAAAACTATCTTGAATTAAAAAAGGAACTTATTGCAAAAGGCTATAAATTCAACTCTGAAACAGATACTGAAGTTGTAACTCATTTGCTGGATGAACTGTATGAAGGTGATTTGCTTGAAGCAACAAAAAAACTTATCAAGATTATAAAAGGTGCATATGCACTTGGAATTATGGCTGTAAATGAGCCTGACAGAATAATAGCTGTAAGAAAGGAAAGTCCTCTTATAATCGGGTTGGGAAAAGGAGAAAATTATATAGCTTCTGATATACCTGCAATACTTAAATATACAAGAGATGTATATCTGATTGAAAATAACGAAATAGTTGAAGTGAAAAAAGATTCAGTTAAGGTTATGGATACAGAAGGAAAAGAAATAAAGAGGGAAGTTACACATGTTGAATGGGATATGGAAGCTGCTTCCAAAGGTGGATATGAGTATTTCATGGAAAAGGAAATTCACGAACAGCCTGAAGTATTAATTGAAACATTAAATAGTAGAGTAGATGAAGATAATAATATAAATTTTGACAATGCCGGACTTACTAAGGAATATTTGGAAGGGGTAAACAGTATTTACATTGTTGCCTGTGGAACTGCATATCATGCAGGATTAGTAGGTAAATTTATTATTGAAAAGAAAACAAGAGTAAAAGTGGATGTGGATATTGCTTCTGAATTCAGATACAGAAATCCTGTAATTGATGACAAGACACTTGTAATAGTTTTAAGTCAGTCAGGAGAAACTCTGGATACTCTTGAAGCAATGAAGGAAGCAAAGAGAAACGGGGCAAGAGTTGTGGCTATAACAAATGTTGTAGGTTCATCTATAGCAAGGGAAGCTGACCATGTAATTTATACTTGGGCAGGGCCTGAAATTGCAGTTGCTTCAACAAAGGCGTATACTACACAGATGGTAATTCTTTATTTGCTTGCCACTGATATGGCTTATAAGTTTGGAAAAATTAATAGGGAAGATTATGAAAAGGATATAAAATCCCTTTATAGATTAAAGACAGATATAAAGAAAATGCTTGAATATTCTGACAGAATAGAAAAAGTGGCTGATAAAATTAAGGATCAGACAAGTATGTTCTATCTTGGAAGAGGACTTGATTATGTTATAGCAGTTGAAGGAGCCCTGAAATCAAAGGAAATTTCATATATTCACTCAGAAGCCTTTGCATCTGGGGAATTAAAGCATGGAACTATTGCATTGATTGAGGAAGGTATACCTGTAGTAATTAATGTTACTCAGTCGGATCTGTTTGAAAAGTCAATATCAAACATAAAGGAAGTTGCTGCAAGAGGAGCTTATGTAATTGCTATTGCTAAGGAAGGAAATACACTTGCTGAAGAAGTGGCTGATGAAGTTTTCTACATTCCTAACGTGGAAGATGACTATACTGGATTCCTTTCAATAATAATTCATCAGCTATTGGCATATCATTTATCAAAGCTTAAAGGAAATGATGTTGATAAACCAAGAAATCTTGCTAAGTCAGTAACAGTGGAATAATTCAAAAAAGAATATATCTAATTTAAAAAAATAATGAATTTATAGCATTATTTAAAAAATATGTTTAAAAAAATAGAAAAATGAGGTATAATATTAGCACATAAAAATGAAATAAAAACTGGGAGGAATGCTATGAACTTTAATGATTTAAAAAAAGGAGCAGAAGAAGCACTAAACAAGACTGTAGAAGGTGCAAAAGATTTAGCGGATAAAGCTGTTGACGAAGCAAAAAAATTAGGAGACAGTAAAGTAGCTCAGGATATAAAAAAAGGAGCAGAAGACGCCCTTAACAAAACAGTGGATGGAGCAAAAGACTTAGCCGGTAAAGCTGTTGACGAAGCAAAAAAATTAGGAGACAGTAAAGTAGCTCAGGATATAAAAAAAGGAGCAGAAGATGCCCTTAGCAAAACAGTAGATGGAGCAAAAGATTTAGCAGATAAGGTAACAGATAAATTTAAAAAATAATAGTATAGTGGAAAGCCCTGAAAATGGGCTTTTTATTTCGTTATATAAAAAACAGGGATAAAGAAAAAAGTTATTGAAAATTAAAAGATAATATAATATAATTTATTATATAACTTTAGAAAAAAAGTGTTATAAATAAAATAAATTATGAAAGGAGATTGTACAGATAGATACTTTATGTATTTATCTATACAAGAGTAAATGACTGGAATAATATGTGCCACAGAAACAGAAATGAAAGCAATAATCAATGAAATAGAGGATATCAAGGAAAATAAAATAGGCAGAATCACATTTTTTGAAGGAAAATTTAATGATAAAGATATTGTTTTTGTCCAATCAGGTATAGGAAAGGTAAATGCGGCAGTTACTGCTACACTTCTGATAGAAAAATATGATATTGATGAAGTAATATTTTCAGGAGTTGCAGGTGCACTTGATAAAGTAGTGGGAATAGGGGATATTGTAATAGCTGATGATGTAGTTCAGCATGATTTTGCTGTTGAAGCATTTGGTTATAGAAAAGGACAGATACCTCAAATGGAAGTATGGTCGTTTAAAGGGGATGAGGATTTAATAAAAAAAGTTAAGGAAGCATCAGATGATGAAATAAAATTACATTATGGAAGAATTCTTACCGGAGACCAGTTCATATATAAAAGAGAAGAAAAGCTGGATTTAGGTAAGGAATTTGAAGCGTTATGTGTAGACATGGAAAGTGGGGCAGTTGCTCAGGTATGTTATCTAATGAATGTAAAATTTCTCATTATAAGATCCATTTCTGATTCTGTTACGGATGAATCTTCAATGGAATATGACAAGTTTGCAGAACTTGCTGCAGAAAATTCAAAAAAGATATTGAAAAAGATAATAAATTAAAAATTTATAATTTACTAGATAGAAAAATTGTAGAAAGGAGAGAACCTGAAGAGGAAAATATGTATTAGTATATTTTCAATAAGGTTCAAGATGAGTATGAGTTTTCGTATAAATCCTTATAAAATAATAAGATTAGTGGGGCTAATAGTTGTACTTTCTTATGGTTTTGTTGAAATTTCTGAATTTAGAAAAAAGAAAACGCAGGAAACAGGAAAAGTTGAAAAAACCTTAAATATACGTAAAAAAGATTTTTATAATTCACCGGAGGAAAAAGAAAAAATATTAAATACTGGAAATGAAATAACAGTTATAACTAGTAGTAATAAAAAAACAGAAACAGATCAGTCAGGTGTAGCTGTAGAAATTTCAGAAGCAAATAAAGAACCTCAGAAAATAGATGAAACACAGCAGAAAGTAGAAAAGGAAAAGACAGAGACACTGAAAAAAGTAAAGGAACAGAAAAAAGCAGAAGAAGAAGCTCAAAGAAAAATAGTTGATCAGATAGCCCAGCAGAAAAAGGCTGCGGCAGAAAAGAAAGCAAGAGAAGCTGAAGCAATAGCTGCCGCTAAAAAAGCAAAGGAACAGAAGGAAGCGGCTGCAAGGGAAGCTGAGAAAAAAGCTAAAGAAAAAGCTTTGGCTCAGCAGGCACAGAAAAAAAATAATGAAGTGAAGAAAATTCCAAGAAAATATATTCAGGTTGCAACCCTCAGCTCAGAAGCTGCTGCAAGAAGTGCAGTAAGTAAATTGGGTGGAAGTTTCAGTTACCAGAAAATTGCAGGAAAAGGAAAAACATTATATGTAATAGTTTCAGTAAGTACTGATAACCAGGCAACGTTAAGTTCTTTAGAAAATCAGGTGAAAAGTAAATTACCTTCATCGAAATATATAGTTAGAACGGCAGGAAAATAATATGACTGAAAGAGTAGAGAAGTATAGAGGAAATATAACTCCTGAAGAAATAGTAGAAAAAATTGTAAATTCAAAAAGCATAATATTAACAGTGCATACTTCTCCTGATGGAGATGCACTTGGTTCAGTTTTAGCTTTTTTTCTGATGATTGATGAGTATAACAGAAAATATATAAAAAATGTCTCAGACTTTATTAAAGTTAAAATTGTAATAGATGACAAGCTTCCTAAGTATATTGGGAAATTTCAGGAAAATATTTTTCTTGAAACATATGAAAGATTTTCTTCCGATTCAGAGTATGACCTTTTCATAAGTCTGGATTGTGCAAATGAAGAAAGATATGGAAGAACGGTTGAACTTAAGAAAATATCCAAAACTTCAATAAATATAGATCATCATGTAAGTAATACAGAACATGCTGATTATAATTATGTGGAAGATGTATGCTCAACAGCAGAACTGATATATAAATTTTTAGAAATATTCAAAATAGAACTTAATAAGAAAATAGCTGAGTACATTTATTTGGGAATAATAAATGATACAGGAAATTTTAGACATGATAATGTAACTGAAAAAACATTCGAAATTTGCAGTAAATTAATAAAAGCAGGAGTAAATAACCATAAAATTGCAAATATTCTCTTTTCAATGAGTAAAGAGAAATCGGACTTGTTTGGAGATGTATACGAAAATAAAGTCATAGATGATAAATATGGATTTATTTATTATTACTTATCAGAAGAAAAAATAAAAAAATTGAATGTAACAAAAGATGATACAGATGGAATAGCGGAATTTCTATTAAAAATAGAAGGTATGGAGTTATCACTATTTTTAAGGGAAGAGGAAGGTAAAAGAAAAGGTAGCCTAAGATGTAACGATAAATATAATGTCAATGAAATAGCTTCTATTTTTAACGGCGGAGGACATATTAAGGCTGCAGGATTTAAAACAGAACTGTCTGTTGAGGAAATAATTAGTAAAATATACAAAAAACTTTAAATTAATATACGGGAGGGAAAATGGAATTTAATATGTTTAATTATCTAAAATTAAAAGGACTTGATAATTCTGAACTGGCAAAGCATTTTGAAAAAATAGATGAAACAAATGAAAATATAAATTCTATACTTGAAAAAAATCCAGGAGCTATTTTAAAGGAAATTAAAGTCACTTATTTAGATAAAGAGAAAAAGAATATTCAGTTTGATATTAATATAGAGGTTGTGAATAGCTAATGAAAAGAAAATACTTACTATTTTTAATGATGATACTTTTATTCAGCTGTTCTTCTCTTGGGAAAAGAACGGTTGCAGAGTCTGAAGTAGTATCAAAAAATACTGTAGTTGAAAAAGGAGTTGAAGAAGTATCTGAAAAGTTTGGAGAAGAAGTCAGCAGAAAAAATATAGGAGTATATAAAAGAGGTTATAGAAATTGGAAATTAGTCATGTATGGAAAAGATAACTATTATATTGTCAATGTAACAGAAGACGGAAAGGTAGTTTCAAGCTCAAAAGAAGATTACAAATAACAATAAAAAGAGACTGACTTGGATGAATTCCAAAGGAAAGTCCCTTTTTAGTATATTAGAAATAATAATTATATAAATCACGACAGCTTAAAAATTTTATCGAAAAAATTAAGAAAGTCGTTTATGGAACTGTTGTTTCTTTCAGTTTTTATTTTAAGCATAGTTCCTTCCAGAAGGGAAACAAGAATTCTTGCATACAGTTCAGGCTCTACTTCAGAATATTCTTCCGGGTTAAAATGCTTTAATGCACCAAGGAAAAACGAGATTCTCTGTTCGATTTTTTTATAGGATTCCAGCAGTTTATCCCTTGCTTCATCATTAATATCTGAAAGTTCAATGGCAAGGTTTCCCAAAGGACTTCCACCATGAAATTTGTTAAGTTCAATATTATTAAAAAAATTTTTAAAAAAGATTTTTAATTTGAGTATTGATAAATCATCAACTGTTATATTAAAAAAACGTATCAGATTGTCTGTATGATGATCGATTACTGTCATAAGTAAATCGTTTTTTGATTTAAAATAATAGTAAAATGATCCTTTTGGGATTTTACATTCATTTAGAATATCGGCTACAGAAGTATTTTTGTAACCTTTGTAATAAAAAAGCTTTGCGCTTTGATGAATAACATTGTTCTTTTTTAGATATGTTTTATTCATTTTTTACCTCATTAAAAAATTATATTATAACTAATTTTATAATTTAAAAACAATATTGTCAATATGTTAATGAAAATAAAAAAACAAATAGATAAAAACAATTATTATCAGGAAGGAAATCATTATGTCAAAAAATAAAAGAGTAGTTTTAGGAATGTCTGGAGGTGTAGATTCTTCAGTTGCGGCAATATTATTAAAAGAACAGGGCTATGAAGTAATAGGAGTTTTCATGAAAAACTGGGAAGAAAAGGATGACAATGGAAACTGCATGGCTGAAGAAGACTATAAAGATGTAATTGCTGTGGCGGAACAGCTTGATATTCCCTATTATTCGGTAAATTTTGTGAAAGAATACTGGGATAAGGTGTTTACATATTTTTTAGATGAATATAAAAAAGGAAGGACACCAAATCCTGATGTTATGTGTAACAAGGAAATAAAATTTAAGGCATTTCTTGATTATGCAATAAAACTGGGGGCAGATTATGTGGCAACAGGGCATTATGCGAGAATAGTTCATGAAGAAAAAGATGGAGAAATAAAATCAGTAATGTTGAGAGGAATAGACGACAATAAAGACCAGACCTACTTTTTATGCCAGTTAAGCCAGAAACAGCTGGAAAAAGTGTTATTTCCAATAGGGGAATACACAAAGCCTCAAATTAGGGAAATTGCAGAAAAGTATAACCTTGCAACAGCAAAAAAGAAAGACAGTACAGGGATATGCTTTATTGGAGAAAGGGATTTTAATGAGTTTCTTTCAAAATATTTACCTGCAAAGGGTGGAAACATTGTAAATACAGAAGGAAAAATACTCGGTAAACACAACGGGCTTATGTATTACACAATTGGACAGAGAAAAGGAATAGGTATTGGAAATAGTAAAGAAGGTACAGGGGAACCGTGGTTTGTAGTAGATAAAAATCTTGAAACGAATGAACTTATAGTAACTCAGGGAGATAGGTCAGTACTTTATTCGAAGGGACTTATTGCAACAGATTTTAATTTTATTAATATGGAAGATATGGAATTTCCGTTGGAATGTACTGTAAAGTTTAGATATAGACAGTCTGATTCAAAGGCTGTAATAAAAAAGCTTCCAGATGAAAAATATGAAGTTTTATTTGATGAACCTCAGAAAGCAGTAACGCCAGGTCAGATAGTAGTTGCTTATAAAGATGAAGTCTGCCTTGGTGGTGGAGTAATTGATGAAATAATAAAGTAATAAACAATCAGGTTAGTTATTATATTTATAAACATGAAAGGGAAATATGTCTATGATTAATATTGAGTTGACAAGGTTTAGAGTAATAAAAGGAAAAAGTGAAAAAGTTGATGAATGGATGAAATTTCTAAATGATAATATGAAGGATGTACTTCTGACTCTTGAAGGTGAAAAAATGTATATAGAAACAATTTTTCGTGAAACACTTGACGGTGAAGAATATCTTTACTGGTATTCTGTTCAGGGAGAAGGGGGCATAGAGGTTGAAAATTCAGAAAGCTGGATTGATACACGTCATCTTGAATATTGGGAAGAATGTATAGATAAGGATTTTAAACCAAAAGATTTAGATGTGCAGGTAGTTATGATACCTGAAAAAATACAGGAAAAAATGAAATAATTATTTGCTATCTTATATTATAAATGGTAAAATAAGAATAGAAATCAATAAAATAAACAGTGAAAGGATGAGAAAATGCTTATAGACAAAGTAAAAGAAGTTAAAATCACTGAAAATATAACTGTTGGAAATGGGAAAATCTTTTTAATAGGAGGACCTTGTGTTATTGAATCTGAAGATTTAGTAATGACAGTTGCAGAAAAAATGAAGGAAATAACAGATAAACTGAATATTCAGTATATATTTAAGGCATCCTTTGATAAGGCAAACAGATCTTCAATCAGTTCTTTTAGGGGACCTGGTCTTGAAAAGGGACTTGAAATACTTTCTAGAGTAAAAGAGAAATATGGAGTAGCACTTGCCACTGATATTCACGAACCATGGCACTGTAAGGAAGCCGCAAAAGTAATAGATATTTTGCAGATACCTGCGTTTCTTTCAAGACAGACAGATTTACTTATAGCTGCAGGAGAAACAGGAAAAGCTGTAAACATTAAAAAAGGTCAATTTTTAGCACCTTGGGATATGAAAAATGTTGTGAAGAAATTTGAAGAAATAGGAAATCCTAATATAATGCTGTGTGAACGTGGAGCAAGTTTCGGATATAACAATCTTGTAGTAGATATGAGAGGATTACTTGAAATGAGAAAATTCGGATATCCTGTTGTCTTTGATGCAACACATTCAGTACAGATACCTGGTGGTCAAGGAGAAACTTCAGGAGGAAACAGAGCATATGTTTACCCTCTTGCAAGAGCTGCAGTGTCAGTTGGAGTCGACGGTATTTTTGCTGAAGTTCATCCGGAACCTGAAAAAGGACTTTCAGACGGTCCGAATATGTTGAGACTTGATGATGTTGAAGAAATATTGAAAAAATTGATAGCATATGATAAATTAACAAAAGAATATTAAATATATTATAAGGAGGAAATTATGAGTTCGAAGTTATTATTAACTCCGGGACCTACAAATATACCGGAAAGATATCTGAAAATATTTGGGGAGGATATCATACATCATAGAACACCTGAATTCAGAAGAATTTTAAAAGAAAACAATGAAAACCTGAAAAAAGTATTCAAAACAAAAAATGATGTGTATACTTTAACAACTTCAGGTACAGGTGCCATGGAGGCTGCTGTAGTAAACTTCTTTTCAAAAGGGGAAAAAGTACTTGTAATTAACACAGGGTATTTTGGAGAAAGATTTGCTAAAATAGCTGAAATTTACGGTTTAGATGTTATTAACCTGAAATATGAATTTGGTGATGGATATGAACTTGACGATGTAAAGAAAATTCTTTCAGAAAATCCGGACTTGAAGGGGATACTTGCTACTCATAGTGAAACATCAGTTGGGATATTAAATGATATAAAAGCATTGGGTGAACTTACAAAAGACACAGATATTTTACTTGTAGTTGATACGATAAGTGGATTGGTGGCAAATGACTTTGATTTTGATGGATGGCATGTGGATGTTGCAATTGCAGGAAGCCAGAAAGCATTTTTAATACCACCTGGACTATCATTTGTTACAGCAAGTGATAAAGCTAAAAAAGCAATGGAAAAATCTGATTTACCAAAATATTATTTAAGCATAAAACAATATGAAAAATATTTTGATGAAATGACAGAAACTCCATATACACCTGCTATATCACTGATAATAGCTTTGAATTATTCATTGAAGGATTTATTGGCAAAAGGAATTGAAAATTGTATTAAAGAAAAATATGAATTAAGAAAATATATAGAGGAAAAAGCACAAAAACTAGGATTCAATTTACTTGTTAAAGAAGAAAAGAATAGAACAAATACCTTAATTTCAGTTTATAGGGAAGGTGTAATAATAAAAGATATTATTAATGCACTGGAAGAAAAAGGATTTACTGTTACAGGTGGAAAAGGTAAATATGCGGCAAGTCTTATGAGAATAGGAATTTTAGGTGAAATTACAAAAGAACAGGTAGATGATTTCTTTGTAATTTTTGAAGAAGAATTGAAAAAACAGATTGGCTAGGAGAGTAAATGAGACCAACTTTATTTAAAATAGGAAATTTTGAGCTTAGAATATACAGTCTAATGTATATTCTGGCTTTTATTATAGGGATAAAAATCGCTGAAAAGGATGATGTTGCTAAAAAAAGAGGTATAAAAGATAAAAAAATGATAGAAGACTTTGCCTTTTTTGCTATGATATCAGGCCTTGTAGGTGCAAGAGCATATTATGTAATAATGAAATTTAACGAATATGCAGGTGACCCCATTTCTATGCTGAAGGTATGGGAAGGTGGACTAGCAATACATGGGGGAATAATAGGAGGACTTATAGGTTCATACCTCTATGCAAAAAAGCATAAAATAAGTTTATGGACATTGACTGATATGGGGGTAGGACCCTTACTATTTGGTCAGTTTTTAGGACGTTTTGGAAATTTGGCAAATGGAGAAATACATGGAGTACCTACTTTTACTCCATGGAATGTAATATTTTCCGGAAAATTTACTGAATGGTGGACAGCGTATCAATCAATGAGTTTAGAGGCACAGTCTAAATTTAAGGAACTTGTTCCATGGGGACTGGTATTTCCACAAGATAGTCCGGCAGGAATGGAGTTTCCTAATTATCCATTACACCCAGCGATGCTTTATGAAGCAGTATTAAACCTTATAGGATTTATATTATTATGGTTTTACTTTAGAAAGAAAGAGTATAATCCAGGTATTCTTACAATGATTTATCTTATAATGTATGCAGTAATAAGAGTTTTTGTAAGTACATTCAGAGTGGAAGACCTTATTGTTCCTGGAATTGGAATAAGGGCACCATATTTAATAAGTATTATAATGGTAATTATGGCAGCACTAGGAATAAAATATTTTTCAAAAATAAAATCTGACAAATAAGGAAAAATAATGTGATTTGAAATAAAATTCAAATTATTTAACAACATTCTATTTATT
>NZ_KI272831.1:0-220 GCF_000469505.1 Leptotrichia sp. oral taxon 215 str. W9775
AATAGAATTTAAGCTTTCAAGAAGAGGAAGCCAGTAATAATAGAAAATGCAAAAAAAATATGAAAGTGAGAGACAGTTATGAATAACAATTTGAAAAGAATTGAAAAAGAGTTAAGATCATTTGTAAAGAGATGTAAGGATATAAAATACAATACTGCATTGTTATTTTCGTTTCTAGTAACAGGGTCATTATCTCTTTCAGCTAATGGGAAAGATGATG
>NZ_KI272831.1:320-5457 GCF_000469505.1 Leptotrichia sp. oral taxon 215 str. W9775
TAGTAAAATCACCATGGAGTTCATGGCAGTTTGGAGTGAATGGATTTTATAGCAACTGGAGAGGAACTTATAAAGGTAGAGGAGATAAGAAGGAGAAGTATCCGTATGAGGGGATATTTGAAAGAGATAGCGATATATTAAACAGATACGTATCTTCAAATAGCAGTATGTATCAATATTTACCACAATCATTGAATTCAAGATCGGCTTCAACAACTTCAAGATCAGGATTGTTAAATACTTATGGTTTAGCTAAAACAGGTGAAGTGAATAAGCCAGTTGTTGACATGGAATTAAATGCGTCTATAAGACCTAGATCAATTGCTAAGGCTTCTCCGGCAAGTATGCCGCAAGCACCTTCAATTGTTTTACCGGATTATGAACCAAGATTAATTCCTGCACCAGTAGAACCTGATGCACCAACATTGCCTAATATTAATCCTCCGCAATTATCATTAAAAGTTGTATCAAATGGTAATGGGTCATCATTTGTAGCTATAGGACAAGCCAATAATGCGGCAATTGAAAGTGTTGCTATAACAGGAGGAGATATAAATACTGTTAGAACAGGAGATAGCTGGAATTATACTTACAATAATTATTCTGGTTCAACACCTTGGGGATCAGCTACTAACCCTTGGGGATCAGCAATACCAACTGGTGGTTCATGGTCTGGAAAATCAGGAACAGGGACAAGCAGTGGTAAGGGATTCCTTAGTACAATCAGTGGATATCCTATAATAAATTCAGGAAATATTTTATATACACAGGCATTGGAAAGTGCTTCAAGTACATTGGGGGAATTATATCACTTAGATATACATGGATTTGCTCAAAATTCATCTATAATTAATGGATTAAATTCAATCCTTGCAAATGATGAACTTGCTGCATTCAATGATGCAGTAACTAATTTAGTTGTTACACCGACACAAGCAAACGGACAAACATATACTAAGACAGATACCCATGCTTCGTTTAACTCAGGAAATATAGTTATAGAAGGTGGAAATACTTCTTTAACGAATACTTATACACATACTGGTGGAAACAAGGATCAGTTGACTGCTAATACCGGAAAGGTTATTTTTCAACCATATGAAGATGCTTCTGGTAATAGATATGGTGCTTATACAGGAGGATTTATAGTTTCTAATGATGTTTCTGGACAGTCACATAATATAATGTATAACTCAGGAACTATTGAAAACTGGACAAAAAATGCTTCAATATTCGGTTATGCCGGTTCATCTCCTAAAGCGTTGACTACTGTAAATAAAGGAAATGGAAGTTTAAAAATGTATGGACAGGATTCAGCGGGAATATACCTGTTGAAAGATGCCAGATTAAATATGGTGTTAGATAACCCTATGGAGTTTTATGGAGATAATAACGTAGGTCTTTATATTCCACAAACAGCAAGTAGTTCTAAAGTTGAAGGAGATTTTAAAGCAAATTTTGGAGCAGCAGGAGTAGGAAACCAGAAATTTACAACTACAGCAGTTAGTAATAAAACAGCAGGGAATAACATTACAAACATGGATATAAACCCTGGTGGTAGCTCAGAACTTATTGAAGGTGGATTTGGAATTTATTCTTTCGCTCCAACAAATTTAACAAAACATACTATAAATATATTCGACCAAACTGAAGGTGTAGTTGGAGTTATGCCAGGAGCAGATGTATTACTGAATCTAGGTACAGGAAAAATAACTTTAGATGGTGGAACAACTTCTAAAAATAATATTGGTATATATACTGATAATAAAGGATCGGTAAAATCTACTGGGGATATAGAATTAAAAGATGGTAAAGGAAACTTGGCAATTGTAGCAAAAGGTTCTACAAGAGCTGGTCAAACAAATAATGTGGAAGTTGGAAAAATAACTTCAACTGATACGAAAAACTCTATTGCGATTTATGCTTCAGCAGGAGCAAAAGTAGCAGCAACTGAATTAAATATATCAGGTGCTTCTATTGAAAATGATGCAAGCACAACAAATAAGAAGAATTCGGGAGCAGTATACGCAACAGGAACAGGAACAGAAGTTACTATAAATAGAGCTGCAGCACCAACAGGTGACAATATATCTATACAAGGTGTTAAATTAACAGATGCTGACAGATATGTAGGATTTGGTCTTATGGCAGCAGACCATGCTAAAATTAATGCACAAAATAATAAAATAAAAGTAACGGATGGATCAACAGGAATAGCTTCTGTAGGAGGAGCAGAGGTTAATTTATCAAACGGTTCATTAGATTATTCTGGAAATGGATATGCACTTTATGTTGATAATGGTGGAGAAATAAAGATGAATAGTGCAACTCTTACATTAAGAGGAAATTCAGTTGGATATGTAAAAGACTTGGCAGCAGGAACACAACCTATAGATACAACAGGTATGCATTTTAATATTTACTCAAATGATGCAACTGCAGTAATATTGAGAAATGCAACTTCATTAAATGTTACAGGATTACTTACGAATGTAACAGGAATAGCAGGATTACCAACAATAGGAAGAACAGATCCAGCTTCAGGAACTACTTATAATAACTTTACACTTGCAGCGATAGATGGATTGGGAGCTTATAATATCGATAAAGATGTTGATAAATCATTAGCAGTAACTGGTGGAGTAGATGCTGATGTAGATACATTTGTTAAAAGTTTAATTGTCCAAAGAGCAAAAATGAATTTAGGTGCAGGAAAAACTGTTACAGCACACCTTAATTCAAGTGATTTAACTGCAATAAAAGAATCAGCTGTTATTGGACTTGCTATGAACTCAAGTAAATTAGCGGCTTCAAATACTGAAACTCAAATAAATCTTGCTGGAGGTTCAACAGTTTCAGCAGATAGAACTGATGCAGGAACAGGAGCAGTTGGATTATTTATAAACTATGGACAAGCAAATATTAACAGTGGTGCCAAAGTTGAAGTTGAAAGAACAGCAATTAATGCAGCAAATAGTAACGCAGTTGGAGTTTACGCTGTAAATGGTTCTGATGTAGTAAATGATGGTTCAATCAGTGTTGGAGGAGATAGTTCAATAGGAGTTTTAGGACTTTCTTCAAGAGTTAAACCAGCTACAGGAGCATTAGTTGGAGATGAATTTTCAAAAGGTGCCGGAGTATATGGTAAAATTTCCGTTACAAATAACAATGCTCTGGATTTAGACGGAAAAGGATCTTACGGTATTTACGTTGAAGATAATGACACAGCAAATGTTGCTACTAACTTAGTAAATGCAACTAATGGAGCAAGTGGTGTTATTACTATGAATGGTGAAAAGGCAGTTGGAATGGGAGGAAAGAACTTCGGAGTATTGAAAAATGATGGACAAATTATTATTAATGCTGATGAAGGTGTTGGTATGTTTGGACAATCTAGCGGTTCTGTTCTAAATAACAATATTATTACAGTAGGAAATTCAAGTAGTGAAAGTAAACTAAGAGTAGGAATGTTTACTAATGACCAGGGAGTAACTTTAACAAATAATGGAACAATAAATGGTGGAACATATTCATACAATATTTATGGTAAAAATGTAACATTAGGTGGAACATCTGTTCTTAATATAGGAGATAAAGGAGTAGGAGTATTCAGTACTGCTGATGTAAATGCTTCCCCTAATATAGATATCCAAGCTGGAGCTACATTTAATGTTGGAAACAATGAAGCTGTAGGAGTATTTGTTGAAAATACACCTAACGGAATAACAATAAACGATGCTGGAAGTACAATGACAGTAGGAAATAATTCGTTTGGTTATGTGTTAAAAGGAACAAATACAACATTCAATAATACAGCAACTTCAACAGTAGCATTAGGAGATAGTGCAGTATACTTATATTCAAATGATGCAGCGGCTAATATCACAAGTAGAGCTAACTTGACTTCAAGTGGTGATTCAACTTATGGTATTTATTCAGCAGGAACAGTTAATAGTTATGGAAATATGAATTTTGCAACAGGTATTGGAAATGTAGGAATATACAGTACAAATGGAGGAAATGCAACTAACCATGGAACAATCACAGTAGGTGCTACAGATGAATCTACAGAAAGATATGCAATAGGTATGGCTGCAGGATTTAATGGTAATGCAACAACACCAGCGTTTACAGGAAAAGTTGTAAATGAAGGAACTATTAATGTAAAAGGTTCTGCTAGTATTGGAATGTACGGAACAGGGCAAGGAACAGAAGTTTATAACGGTACTTCAGCTGGGTCAACTGCGACAATAAATCTTGATTCAGATGGTGCTATAGGTATGTATCTGGATAAAAATGCAAAAGGATATAACTATGGAACAATTACAACAATTGGAAATCCTTCAGGAGTTGTAGGAATAGCAACAAAGAAGAATGCAGAATTTACAAACTATGGAACAATAACTATTAACTCAGCAGATGGAGTAGCAGCATTTAATGATGGTGGAAAAGTAATTTTACGTAACTATGGAACAGTTAATCTATTAGGTGGAGCAACTGAAGTTGGAACTCCAGAAGTAAAACCAACATCAACAGGAGCAAGAGATGTAAATATAGATGTTCCAGCAGGTTCAGCAGTAGGAACAATTTATAAAAATGGAATAGCAGTAACTCCAGATTCAGTAAATACACCACAAGGAACAAGACAAATTACTAGTTCAGGACTAGGAATGTATATGGATACTTTAGCAGGAACAAATCCTATTAATGGATTGAGATCATTAGCATTGACAGAAATGGATCTAGTTATAGGGGCTGAAGCTGCGAAAGCAACAAATTCAAAATATATTGAAGTTAGTGGAAATATATTGGATCCTTATCGTCAAACAATGTTAAATAATCCACAAATTTCAAAATGGAATATGTATTCAGGTTCTTTAACTTGGTTGGCAACAGCTAGTGCTGGTCTTCAAAATGTATATTTAGCAAAATTATCATATACAAACTGGGCAGCTGACAAAGATACTTATAATTTTGCTGATGGATTAGAACAAAGATATGGAGTTGAAGAGCTATCTTCAAGAGAAAAAGAATTATTTAATAAATTAAGTTCAATTGGAAATAATGAAGAAATATTACTGTTCCAAGCTTATGATGAAATGATGGGACACCAATATGCAAATGTACAGCAGAGAAC
>NZ_KI272832.1:0-6545 GCF_000469505.1 Leptotrichia sp. oral taxon 215 str. W9775
ATGGTCTGATACTTGTTCTTTCACTTGTTCTTATATTGTATCCTAATTCATTCTTTAATGCTACTCCATAAGTTGTATAGTCAGATTTTGCATTGAAGATTTCATCCACTACCAGATATTTTCTATGCATATCGTTTCTTGATACATATCCTTCTCCTGAGATTGTCCACTGTAAACTTCCGTTATGGTCTGTGCCGGTGACATTGTCTTAAAGATTCCTAATTTTAACACGGTGACATTGTCTTGAAGATTCCTAATTTTAACATAGTCTGATTTTCTTTTGATCCCCCTATGTCTTTAAACTTGAATCTGTTATGTGCCGCTCCTGCATACCATCCGCTTGAGTTTCCTAACTTAACTGTTTCATCTTCATGCAGGTATGCAAATCCATACGCATTGCTTGTATAGTCGATAATTCCTGCTGTATCTGTACTGTATTCATCTCTCATTCCGAATACTTTTATTTTGTTTGACTGTTTAGACTTAGTATCCCATTCTTTAGATAAATGAGTTATTTCTTTGTCTATTAGTCTTCCTGTTCCATAAGTTCTCTGCTGAACACTTGCATACTGATGTCCCATCATTTCGTCAAATGCCTGAGATAATAAAATATCTTCATTATCTCCTATACTATTAAGCTTATTGAATAATACTTTTTCTCTTGAATCCAGTTCATTCATTCCGTATCTTTGTTCCAGTCCGTCAGTGAAATTATACAAGTCACTATCGTTTGCGTATTTAGTATATGGATATTTAGCCATAAGTACTGTTTCATCTCCACTTACAGCTACATCTCCTTCGTCATACGTTGCTTGCCATGTCAGTGATCCTGAATAAAATTTCAGTTTTCCTGAAGGATTTGTATCTAGGAATGGTTTTAATATATTATTTCCTATTTTTATTGCTTTAGCATTTGTTTTTTCTGCAGCCTCTATTCCTATTATTATATCTGTTGTTCCTGTAGGTGCATATCCTGATCCTGATATAGGTTTTGTTCTTCCTAATGTGTCTACATACACACCTATATTTGAAAATGCAAAATTTTGTACTTCAGGTATATTATTTACTATCTCTGTTTGTATAATATTTCCATTTTCATCGAAGGCTTTTACTTTTCCATCAACATCTTTTTTCAGTGTAATTCCACCTGAAGACTTAGTTGGATCGTATGTTATAGCTTCATAAGGTGTTGCTCCCCCATTTGCAACTACTTTTCCTCCTGTTGGAGAACCTGAAAGGTGTGTTCCATTTATCTGTCCGTCAACATTTCCAGTAGTCAATGGAGTCGTTTCATCTATTCCTTTACTATTTCTGAAATAAACGCCTTTTGTTCCTCCACCTTCTACTTCTATTGTTCCGTAGTTCTTTATTATACTATTATAAACATACATTCCATAACCTGAATCTGCATTTATTTTTATGTTTCCATAATTTTCAAATGTACTTCTATTATTTACAACAACTCCTATCAGACCATTTACATGAGAATTTCCTGCATAATTTCCTGCTGTTATTATATCTCCATAGTTTCTTCCTAATGCACCATCATCAAGGAACATTCCTGTCATCTGCTCTATACGGTTAGAAGAATTTGCTCCTGATGCATCAAGTACTATTCTTCCTGCCGCTCTATTTTCAACAACTGTTCCAGCTCCTGCTCCATACATTCCTATACCTTTATTTCCTGTTACAGTTATTGTACTATTATTGTATATTTGAGCACCATCTTTTGCAGCCATACCAATTGAATATAAATCTGCCGAACTATTTGACTTACCTATTGTTATAAGAGCATTATTTGTTCCTGTTCCACCATTAATATTAAGCATTCCCACATTCCCTATTCCAGATTGTAAATTCAATGCAGCATTGTTATTTACATTACTTCCATCTCCATACAATGCTACGTTTGCATTTCCTGATGAAGTTATTATAGTATTGTTATTAATAGCAGCTCCTTCTCTTGAGTAAGCATAGATTGTATCTTCTCCCAATGTCTGTGTTGTTCCTGCTGCACCATTAAATACTCCTGATGCTCCCTTTACAGCAAATCCAATCGATGAATTTCCAATTCCAATTTCACTGTGATAATTATTTACAGTTGCATCTACTCCAAATACTCCAATCGCATTATTTGCAGCTATATTTAATGTAGTTCCGTTATTTACATTTACTATTCCACCGTCTTTATATACTCCTGTTCCACCTGAACCTACAGACAGTGTAGAACCTGACTGAAGATCAACATTTGTTGCACCATTCGAGTAAATTCCTATTGAATTTACTCCAGATTCAACTGTTCCTGTATTTGTAACTGTTGGAGCATATATAGCTATACTTGGACTTGATGGATTTGATGAATCTCCAACTTTTACTGTTCCGTTATTTGCTACAGAAACTGCTGAGAATAATCCAGTTGAATTATCTCCTGTAAGATTAACCGTTGTTCCTGTATTTGTAAAAGCCTGATTCGAATATACTCCCTTTGCTCCTGTAGCTGCACTTGTAATAGTCCCTCCTACAAGATTCAATATTGAATTTACTCCTTGTATTCCTACTCCATTTGTTCCTAATGTTATTGTCCCACCATTATTATTTATTGTAGTATTTTCAGTATATACTCCTACTCCACCAGGATTATTTCCAAAGTTTATTTGAGAATTTCCTCCTAAAGTTACTGTTGATGTTGCTGAATGGTTTTTTGCAACTACTCCATATGAAGCAGCTGTTGTTCCCGTTGAGTTTATTACTCCGTCATTTGTAAGATTTATATCTCCTGTTGTTACTGCAGGGTTCAAGTTGTTAATTCCATATAATGCTGCTCCACCATTTCCTACTGTTATTGTACCTAAGTTAGATACTACTGATCCATTTATTCCAAGTAATCCTATTCCATTGTCTCCTGTGTTATTTATAATTCCAGCCGAAGTATTTTCTATTGTTCCAAAATCAGTAACTATTGCAGTTAATCCTGCTTGATTAGTTAAATCTACTGTAGAGTTATTTGTTACTTTCAAATCATTTACTGAACTTCCTGAATTTCCTTGAGCTACTGCATAAGTTAAATTATTTGCAATATTTGCTCCATTATTGGTCATAAGACTATTTATATTTACATTTGATGAAATAAAGTCTAAACTGTGGAATTTATCATTCTCATCATTCAAGTTAACCTGCTGATCAAGATTTAATGTTGCTTTATTTACTGTATAATATTTATACTTGTTTCCTGTTATTGAAACTACATGTTCTCCATTTGCATTATTCAAGTTTATAGTTCCACCTACAGGTTGTGTAGGTATTGAAGATAAATTAACTGTCAGTCCAGGTTGGTTGAATACGAATAAACGTCCTCCTTCCCTCATTGTAAGATTCAATGCTCCTCCTGCATTATGAAGCATATTTAAGAACGTAGACTCACTTCCTATAGCTCCTACATTGTAGAATGCTACTCCGCCCTTTTCTATAGTTGCATTTACATTATTCTTAATATTAAATTTTCCTGTAGGTGTATAGTTTCCACCTGATAATGTATAATTATAGAAAAGTAGTCCTGTATCTCCTACTTTTGCAGCAAGATTTTCCAGTTCCATTTCTGAATCTTCTGCAAACATTGCTACCGCACCTTTTTTAGATTCTATATTTCCATTCAATTTTGTAGAAGAGCTTGTTCCTTTTGAGTATACTCCTATCGAGTTCTCACCTTCAGCTGTTATCGTACTTCCATTCATATTATATGTACCAAAGTTTACAAGTCCGGCATTCTTACTTCCACCTGTAACTTCTATTTTAGAAGTTGCTCCTGAATATCCAGTCAATCCAGTATCTATATACATACCCAGATTTCCTGTCCCACCTGAAACTGTTATTGTTTTATTATTAGTAGGTTTACTTCCAGCTATTTTACTCATCATTCCGGCATTTGAACTTCCACCTGCAATCTCTATTGTTCCCTCATTGGTAACATTTGCTGTTGCTCCATTAGCAAACATTCCAATATTATTACTTCCATTTTCTATTTTAATATTTCCAGAATTCACTCCTGTCTGAGCATTTCCCGCTGCTCCTGATACTGTTCCTTTATCTATTCTCATTCCTATATTGTAATTTCCTGACAAATTTATTTTCCCACTACTTTCATTTGTAAAAGTATCTGCAAAATTTGTCTTTAAAAATAATCCTGTATTTCCTGTTCCTGATATATTTATTTCCCCTTCATTTTTAACCATATTCCCTGCCTGAATCGCTGTAAAAGCACTATCATCCATATTTGGATCTTCCAGTACTGCTATTCCTGCGGATTTACCATATGGAACAGTTCCTGCTGCGGCTCTTTCATCATGTCCACTAACTTCTATTTTACCCTTATTTACTACAGATGAATTAGTTGCATCAACAGCAGAAGATACTTTTATTCCATAACTTTCTATTCCTGAAGTTGAAATTGTTGCACCTTCTTCATTAAGTATTTCTATTTTAGGAGTTGTATTTTTTACAGGGGAATATATCTGAATTCCTATTGATTTATCTCCATGAAATTCTATTTTTCCTCCTGTTTCATTTTTAGTAACATATTTTTTTGTTGCCGCCGCCACACTATCATCTTCAAGAGTTAATATCATTCCTATTTTTGCCCCAAAATATCCTGCCAGATTTCTATAAAATGTTGTTTTAGAAGGATTTGATAAGTTAGTAGGAGGCGTTGTGTTCCAACCATATAATCCTAAATCTAAATCAATTGTTCCACCTTTAGCTACGTTACCTATCGTAGTATCTGCCGCTTCACTTGCATCTGTTATTATTCCCTTATTATAAAGAGTTCTGTCAGTTGCATCTCCCAATCTATCATACTGCATTTCAAGACCTATAACTAACGGCCCTTTCAAGTTTAAAGTTGAATTATTTCTTATATAACTATTATTTCTTGCATTATCTAATGTTGCTATACGGCTTCCTCCAACAAGAAATTCCTGATTATTAAATGCCCTTCCTGCAGCTTGTTCAGCTGTTCTTTCACTTGCAGTTAAAGGATTTATAGAATCTATATCTAAAGGATTTTCTATAGTTACTCCTGAACTTCCAACAACATCAAAATGAACTTTCAGCAATCTCCATTGCCCCTTATTTCTACCTGATACTGTATCAGAAAAATTCCATGAATATCTTAATGCAGGGTCATTGGCAAGATTGGCAGTAACATTTCCAACATTACCATACGATTTAGGAGTCCCGATTGTTCCTCCACCTCTTACAAAACCAAATCCGGCATTTGTAGTAACTGCACAACTTTCCATATCATTACAAAATGCTCCCAGTTCAATATTAAAAACTGGTGCCACTCCAGGTGTAGGAACATTTATTTCAGGTGCAGCAGGATTAAATTTTGGTATATTTACATCAGGTAATGCCGGTCCTGTTCCTGTTGGTCCAGCAGGTGCTGCTACTGCTACTGGGGTTCTTGTTACTGCTTTTGGTCTTATACTTGCCCCTAATTCCAGTTCATTTGTCGGTTCTAAAATTGCATTTCTTTCTATAAGTCCATATCCATTTAATAAAAGTCCATTTCTTTTAGTTGTAGATGCTGAATAAAGAT
Organism: Leptotrichia sp. oral taxon 215 str. W9775; assembly: GCF_000469505.1. NCBI lineage: Bacteria > Fusobacteriati > Fusobacteriota > Fusobacteriia > Fusobacteriales > Leptotrichiaceae > Leptotrichia > Leptotrichia sp. oral taxon 215. The sequence goes on from NZ_KI272832.1 coordinate 5,594, forward strand.
CTGTCTCTCCTTGATTTAATAAACTATATGCATATCCTGTAGGTGTTACATTTCTTTCCCACCATTCTCCTCTTCTGAATATTCCTTCATATGGATATTTTTCCTTCTTATCTCCTATACCTTTATAAGTTCCTCTCCAGTCACTGTAGAAATAATTCATTCCATACTGCCATGAACTCCATGGAGATTTTACTACATGATCTCCTTGTTCCATTAATTGTATTAGCTCAAGATTTGAACCTTTCATTAACTTATTATTTTCAGCTTTTGCTTCCTTAAACAACTTCTTCATATCCATTATTGATGTCTGAAGCCCTTTTTTTGCTGTTTCTACCTCATCTTTTCCATTAGCTGTAAGTGATAATGAACCTGTTACTAAAAATGAAAATAATAATGCCATGTTATATTTTATATCTTTACATCTCTTTACAAATGTTCTTAATTCTTTTTCTATTCTTCTTAAGTTGTTATTCATAACTGACTCTCACTTTCCTAAATTTTGTATTTTTATTACTATCGTTTTTCTCTCCTTAAAAGCTTAAATTCTATTCTTCAAAATCTAATTTGTTTTCCACACATATTTTTGTATTTTACCTTCATCATATAAATATTGAAATACAAAAAACTGTTTTATAAATAAAATATTTTTTGAAGTTTAACTTTTAATTTCCCATTATTGCGAGTATTTGTTCCAACTCAAATATTTTCTGCTCTTTTTCTCTTATTAATTTTGCTAAATTTTTATAATATATATCATAATTGTTCAAAATTTGCTTATATTTGTCTCTGTGCCATCTAACTTCAGAGTCTTTCTTTAATTTTTCAAAAAGTTTTTCCTTTCCTTCTTCTTTTGCTTTAAGGTCTGCCACTTCTGTTTCCAGTTGAGATTTTTGTGCTTCAAACTCCCTTTTTTTCTGTGCCTCCTTTTCAAGAAGGTCGTTAAACTTGTTTT
>NZ_KI272832.1:6645-7807 GCF_000469505.1 Leptotrichia sp. oral taxon 215 str. W9775
GTCGTTAAACTTGTTTTCTATAGAGTTTAAACTTACTTCTAAACTTTGTTTCTTTTCTGCTGAATAGCTTACTATTGCCATTATAAATAAAACTAATAGCAAAAGTATTTTCTTTTTCATAAATGTCCTCCTTAATATAGTATTACTTTAAATGTACTATTCAATTTATTTTCAATTAAATAATATTTATTAATTAAGATTTCAACTCATTTACTATTATTTATTTTATTTAATCTGATCTTTGATAAGGTCTGATTTTTATTATATGTCTCTATATTTTTATTTGTTTAATTAATTATACCACATTTTTTTAATTATTGTAGTTTCTTATCCATATTATTTTATATATTTTATTTATAAAAAAAACACTAAGTATATTTCAAATATATTTTAATTTTATTTAATCAAATTTTTTTAAAATAAAAACACCGCCAATATAATATTGACGGTGTTCCTATTTTTATATTTCCTGAATTAAAGATTATATTTTCAACAGAAATCTTTTCTCCGTATTAAAAGTTATTAGTAAATAACTCTAAATCCTAATCCTCCTCTTATGTTACTTCCTTTAGTATCATATCCGGCATTAAATGTAACTCCGAATCTAGTGTTATCTACACCAATATTCAGGTCAAATTTTCCGCTTCCTCTTCTGTCTTCTTTTTCTCCTCTGATTCCGAACCAGTCTGCATCTGTATATCTTACTCTTGCTTTATTTTTACCATCCGCAACTCTTCCTAATTCGTTTTCATAGGCTGCTGATAATCCAACAGATAATTGTGTTCTTACTGCCAACGGCTGAACATATTTGAATTCAACTCCAACTTCTGGTTTTACTGAGAAGTAGTCATTTCCTTCAATTTCCAATCTAATTTCTCCATTATCTTCTTTTATGCTGTTAAATCTTCCATATTCCATTTTTAATGCACCGTATGGTCTCAAATGAGTTCTTTCAGACATTCTGATATCATATCCTAAATCTGTTTTTAATGCCACACCGTAAGAAGTGTAGTCTCCTTTAGCATTAAATACATCATCAACAACTAAGAATTTACGTTTCATTTCATTTTTACTTATAAATGCATCTCCTGCAATTGTCCATCTCAATGATCCATTGTGGTCTGATGCTGGTGACATTGTTTTAAAGATTCCTGCTTTTAAC
>NZ_KI272832.1:7907-8528 GCF_000469505.1 Leptotrichia sp. oral taxon 215 str. W9775
GTGACATTGTTTTAAAGATTCCTGCTTTTAACATAGTTTGATTTTCTCTAGATTTTCCAATATCTTTAAATTTGAATCTATTGTTAACTGCCCCTGCATACCATCCACTTGAATTTCCTAATTTAACTGTTTCATCTTCGTGAACATAAGCTACACCATATGCATCACTTGTGTAATCAATAATTCCTGCTGTATCTGTATTGTATTCATTTCTCATACCAAATACTTTAATTTTGTTATTTTGTTTAGAAGGATTTCTCCAGTCATTACGTAAATATTTAAATTCTTTATCCAATAAACTTCCTGTTTCATTAATTCTTTGCTGAACATTTCCGTATTGATGTCCCATCATTTCATCTGTTGCCTGATAGAATAATGCTTCTTCATTATTTCCTATAGAGTTTAGTTTTTGGAATACTCCATTTTCTCTAGTTCCAATTCCTTCAACTCCATATCTTTGTTCTAATCCATCTAGGAAGTTATATGTATCTGTTACTGCAACTGGTGAAGCTTCGTTTCCAGCAAATTCTGTATATGGTATTTTAGCCATAGCTACTTTAACTGGTACTCCGCTAGCATCAATTGATGGTAATGCCATCCAAGTTAAAGCAGCTGAATTAT
>NZ_KI272832.1:8628-13476 GCF_000469505.1 Leptotrichia sp. oral taxon 215 str. W9775
TAATGCCATCCAAGTTAAAGCAGCTGAATTATGACTCCATGTTATTCCTTGTGGAGAATTCATTATTGCATCTTGATATGGTTTTAAAATATTTCCAGAAACTTCAAAGTATTTTGAAGTTGAATTTTGAGCTGCTTCAACACCATATAGTAACTCTGCTTTTCTTACACTTAAATTTCCTAGTCCATTGATTGGATTAGTTCCTCTTAATGTATCTACATACATTCCTAGATTAGATATTAATGCATCTCCTCTTGTTCCTACTGGTTCAGTAACTTTTTCAACATTTGTTACTGGATTTCCATTTACTGTTATATTTACATCTGTAGTTCCTTTAGGTGATTTTAATGTTACTCCTCCAGCAGTTTTTTCTAATGGTTTTCCACCAGTTGGATCATATTGTCCATCTCTTTCTGCTCCACCACTTACTGTAATGTCTCCATAGTTTACTATTGTTACATTAGTTATTGGTGTATTTACTCTGTATACTGCAAAACCTTCATCAGAGTTTATATTTATTGTTGCTCCTGCTCTATTTATCAATTTAGAGTTATTACTTAAAACAACACCTTTTACACCTTTAGGTGCTCCTATCGTTGTTATAGATCCTTCATTTATTCCTGTTGCTCCATTGTCAAGGTACATTCCTATTGCATTTTCTGCACTAAGAGTTATTGCACCTTTATTTGTTGCAGTAGATAAAGGTCCTGTTGCATACATACCAATACTATCTTTTCCTGTTACATTAATAACCCCTGCAGGTCCGTTAATTATATTTCCTGAATCACTAGATTGATATCCTGCTGCCATACCTATTCCATATTTTTCAGAAGCTGAATCTGAAGCTCCTATTGTTATTGTAGAATTGTTTGTTGCAGTTCCACCAAGAATACTGTAGATTCCTACGTTTCCTATTCCTGTTCCAAAGTTCATTTGTCCGTTATTTGTTACAGTTCCTGCTCCATAAATTCCATAGTTTCCATCACCAGTAGAAGTTAATGTTGTTCCATTTGTTATAGAACCTGCTTTATTATTTGAATATGCATATACTGCATCTTCTCCTAGTGTTACATTAGGTGTATTTGTTGTTAATGTTACTGCTGCTCCATTTTCATTTTGAACAACAAAACCATATGCACTATTTCCTATTTTTACATCAGTTGCATTGCTTGTTATTGTTCCTCCAGCTCCAACATAGTATACTCCAACTGCATCATTTGAACCAGTAGTTCCATTTTCACCAATAGATAATGTTCCACCATTTATTGTAACATTTCCACCTTTTGAATATACCCCTGTTCCTCCAGAACCAACTTTAGTTGTAGAAGTTGCTCCTAAATTAGCATTATATCCATAGATTCCAACTGTCTTGTCTCCACCTTCTATAGTTCCATTATTTTCCAATGTTATTGTATCTTTATCAGTATACATTCCTATATTAGGTGTATTTACATTAGACGAAGAAGCTAATTTTATTGTTCCGTTATTTACTGCTGTGTATGTTCCTGCTCCTGTTGCAAACATTCCTGTTGAATTCTGTCCTTGTAAATCTATTACCCCTGTTGCTGCATTTTCAATAGTCTTAGAAGTATAAGGACTATCAAATGACATTGCTATTACATTATCAGCAGTAGATTCTATTCTACCAGCATTAGTTAATCCTCCAGGTATAGCTGTATTAGTTCCTCTTCCATCAGCATTATCAGGGTCAACTTTATAGTACATTCCTGTCGAATCTTCACCTATTGAAATTACTCCAGTTGAACTATTTGTAGCTTTTGCACCAAGAGTTGCAGTTGCAGGACTACGATCATCTTCAACTATATATATTCCTGTTGATTTTTTCCCTACAGATATTTGACCATCATTGATAATTAATCCTCTTTTAGCATATATACCTGTTGACTCATCTCCAGTTAAATTAATTGATCCAGTTGCTGTATTAGTTAATGTTACTTCACTAGCATCATAACCATTTCCAGCTGTGTCATTTCCATTTTCTTGTGCTATAGCAACCTGTCTATTGTTACTTCCTGTCATAGTGCTTGCATTATCAATAGATGAATTCGCAATTTCTAATTGTGCATAGGCACTATTTGGATCATTTAAATCAACAGCTTGATTTATAGTTAATTTACTTAAATATAACATAAATGTCTTATAGTTAGAGCCAGTTATAGTAGGTGCATTTGTTATTCCAGTCATCAAAGTTGTTGCTGCTGTATCTGATAAATTCATTCCAACATTAGATGCAACAAATAATCTTGAACCTGCTTCCATATTTAATTTCAAATGATTTAATGTACTAGTTCCATTTCCAAAAGTAGTGTTAAAATATGCTTGAATAGCACCTGTATTAAATGCTCCATATCTTGTAGGAGACACATAATAGAAAGCTGTTCCTCTTGTACTTGGAGTAGTTCCACCTTTTATTGTTGCATCAAGTTGTCCACCAAGAATAATCTTTCCTGAATTACTTGTATAGAATAGTAAAGATTTTTGTCCTGTTTCAGTTGTTCCACCACCATTTATATTGATTGTACCGCCTTTAGCAAAGAAGTTTATAGCTCCATCACTTGTTTTTATATTTGCTTTGTTTACAGTTAAATCTCCTGCAGAAAATAGCCCTATTGACTTATCTGTTGTTACATTAGCATCTACATTTGTAGCTGCTCCTGTAAAAGTAGAACCAGAATTTACAACAATTCCATAAGAACCTTTTTCTACATCTTCTTCTGCTCCTGTTGTAGCATTTTTTACTTTTACTGTTGCTGTTCCTGCATAATCAGTACCATTATTGACTGTTATTGTTGAAGGTCCTGATAAAGTCACTGTAGAAATTCCATTTGCAATAATTCCTGTAACAGCATTTCCCGATGCTTTAACATTACCTTTCATAGTTAATGTTTTTGCTGTTCCTGTTGCTGTCATAAGAACTCCTGTAGAGTTATCTCCTGAAACTTCAACTTCTGGTGTCACACCTGTTGCTGTTGTTCCTGTTGCTGTTCCATTTGTGTCTTTTAAGAAAACTCCTATATTATTTGTCAATCCTGTTCCTAAAACTTTTACTGATCCAACATTATCTACAGTTGAGTTTCCTATACCAACTATTCCTGTACCATTTTTAATACTAGTACTACTTATTTTTCCTGTGTTTGCAATTTTAGCACCTTTTGCTAACATACCAATAGCATAGGCACCATCTATAGTTATTTCACCATTATTTATAACTTTAGCATTTGCATCAGTGTCTGCTCTCATTCCTATATTAACAGGTTGTTCTTTTCCAGCTGCCTTTTCTGCAGCTGTTAATTCAGCTATAGTTGAGTTAATATTAATTTTTCCTGTAGCTGTATTTGTGATATCTGAGTTAATATTTACATAAGTTCCTAATGAATTTTTTACATCTGTTATAGTTATATTTCCTTTATTTTGAGCTTTTCCAGCTGATAATTTTACTCCACCACTAACTGAGGCATCTTCCATAATTGCCATAGCTGCTGCATTATCTGCGGTATCTGAACCATCTGGATTTTTTCTCAAAGCTATAGTTGCATCTGTATCATTAATAAAATCAACACTAGCTCCAGTATCTTCTTGAGCAGCAAATTTCATTCCATAACTTTCTGCTCCTGATAGTAATATCTTTCCTTTGTTAATCATTGGTCTATTTGAATTATACGAAGGTAAATAAGTATATAGACCTATTGATCTTTCTCCTCTGAAGTCAATTATTCCATCTGTATCATTTAGTATTTTTCCACCAGCTACATTATCTTCTTGTACTAATGCTATACCTATTTTATATCCAACATAACCATCTGTACTTCTTTTAACTTCATATTTAGCTGTATCTGGTCCTAAAATAGTTAGATATTTTCCTGCTCCAGACCCTGTTGTATCGTAAGGCATATTTTTAATCCAATTATCATCTTTTTCTTCTGCATCTGTTATGGTACCTTGATTTAGCTGAGTTGTACCGTGTCCTTGAGATACTAAACCTAAAGTCAATATTCCACCTAAATTAACTTTATACCCATTAGGAATTTTTATTGTATTTGTTCCTGAGTTATCTGACTCAATGAATCTCGAACCACCTATAAAAAAGTATTGAGTATTTCTATTTAATGTAGGTGTTGCATCTTGAGATGCTAGAATTACTCCACTAAATTCATCACCAAAATTATATGAGTTAAAATATATATCTGTTCCTGCTGCAGTATTTGCACCATGACCTCCATTAATATTAGCTGGAATATCTGTTCCTACAGTGAAATTTCCATCTGTGTCTGTATACATTTTAAAAGCATAGTTTTTCTCTGCACCAGTATTATTAGACCAAGTATAATGTAAAAATGTTTGAACATTTCCTTTTGCTCTATCATTTAACGTAAATGTATTAGCTTGCTCTTGACTTGTACCACACCCAACATTACAGTCAGCTCCTAATACTACAGCAAATGTTGGTGGAACTGGTAAAGCTGGATCCTTTGGTATAACTATTGTTGGATCTATTGGTGCGAATTTTACTGCTTCTGGTAATGTTGGTGTATTTGCAGTTTTAGCAGCAATATTTAAAGGTATCTTGTTTATACTTTTAGGTCTTATTCCAGCACTTACTTGTATTTCAACAGGTGGTTCTGGAACTGGTTTGTTACTTGCAAGTCCATAACCTTTTAATCCATTTTTTGAATTTGTAGCAGCTGATTTAGCATTACTTGTTGCAGATAATAAGATATAGTTAGCACTATTTGTAGGCACATATCTGTTAAATAGATTAGAATCTCTTTCCAATATCCCCTCATAAGGATACTTTTCTTTCTTGTCTCCTCTTCCTTTGTATGTTCC
>NZ_KI272833.1 GCF_000469505.1 Leptotrichia sp. oral taxon 215 str. W9775
AACCTTAAAAAGCTTATTCAGCTTAGAATCTCTTGAGGTTATCGAACTTTTTCCACCCCACTCTTAACAAAGAGCCTTTTTTTATTTACATGTATTCACAAAGCCATTTGCTTTTATTATTTTTTGTGCTAGTTCTTCAACTCCTGGTATTTTTTCATTATAAAGAATTCCATAATAAGTATTATTTCCTATTTTTTTTTCATTACAAGTTCTTCCTTCTCCAAATGTTATTGGAATTCCATATCCTGTTCTTAAATCCACTATATTTCCTTGTTTCTGATTTATAGATGTATTTAAAGGTATTATTAGTTTTATTTCTTTAAATGATTCATTCTTATTTAGAGGTCTTTTTAATATATCCTTTACAGCTTCTTTTACTCCATCTTTGTACTTCTCATTTGTTATTGCTCCTGAACCATTTTTTTTACTTCTTTCTGACATTTCAGTTGACTCTTTTATATCATCCACAACCTGATTGAAATAATAGCATGAACTTAACATCAGTAGCATTATTACTATCGTCATTAGTCTTCTCATCATCTTAATCCAACTCCGTTTCTTTATTTTACTCTTTATTTTATTTTAATTATACCTTGTTTTAATAATATATGCCATTTGTTTTTCCTTTGGCAAAAATCATATATCATAAAAAAGGTTATCTTATGGGATAAAAAAAGCCGACAACCTTAAAAAGCTTATTCAACTTAGAATCTCTTAAGGTTATCGAACTTTTTACACCCCACTCTTAACAAAGAGTCTATATTCTAAAAAACAGGGAGAACCTAACATATGCTTTTATTCTTCCCTGTTATATCAATAAATATTATTTCTTACGTTTTCCCTTTCCTCTCATCATTCCTCCACCAAGTCCAGGAATTGCTCCACTGTTGAACATTTTCATCATCTGTTTCATCTGTTCAAACTGTTTGATAAGTTTATTTACGTCCGTTACCTGAACTCCGCTTCCTTTAGCTATTCTTGCCTTACGGCTTCCACTTTTCAGAAGTTTCGGATCCCTTCTTTCCTGTACTGTCATCGAAAAGATTATCGCTTCCACTCTTTTCATTTCCTTTTCTGCCATTGCCATATCTATTGCACTTGTATCCACTCCGGGTATCATTTTCATAATTCCTGCAATGGAGCCCATTTTTCTTATCATTTTAAACTGTTTCAGAAAATCTTCAAAATCAAACTGATTTTTTCTGAATTTTTCTTCCATTTTCTTGGCTTCTTTTTCATCAATTGCTTCCTGAGCCTTTTCAACAAGTGAAACAACATCTCCCATTCCAAGTATTCTCGATGCAAGCCTGTCAGGATGGAAAGGTGCTATATCATCCAGTTTTTCCCCTTCACTGATAAACTTTATAGGCTTTCCTGCCACTTCCTTTACTGAAAGGGCGGCTCCTCCACGTGTATCTCCGTCCAGCTTTGTCAGAACTACTCCTGTGATGTCAAGCTGCTCATTGAAGGTCTTAGCCACATTTACTGCATCCTGTCCTGTCATTCCGTCTACTACAAGCAGTATTTCATGTGGTTTAAAATTATCTTTTATTCCCTGCAGTTCACCCATAAGCTGTTCATCTATGTGCAGACGTCCTGCAGTATCTATTATTACATATGTTGCATGTATTTTCCCTGCTTCTTCCAGCCCTTTTCTGCATATTTCATTTACATCTGTACTTTCATCAATTGTAAATGATGCAACCTTTACCTGCTCTGCCAATACTTTCAGCTGTTTCTTCGCTGCAGGTCTGTATACATCAGCTCCAATAAGTAGTGGAGTTTCACCTTTTGAACGGAGATGCTTAGCCAGTTTTCCAGCAAAAGTAGTCTTTCCTGCCCCCTGTAATCCTGAAAGCATTATAATAGTAGGGTTTTTAGGAGATTTTGCTATCTGTACATTTGTTCCACCAAGAACTTCCACAAGCTCATCATGCACTATTTTTACAAACTGCTGAGTAGGATTTACTCCTGATATTACTTCTTCCCCTAAAGCCTTTTCCCTTATTTTTGAAACAAAATTTTTCGCTACACCATAGTTTACATCCGCTTCAAGAAGTGCAAGCCTTACTTCCCTCAAGGCATCCTTCATATTTGCTTCCGTTAACTTTCCCTGTCCGCTTACCTTTTTAAATATATCTTTAAACCTGTCACCTAAATTATTAAACATTAAAACACCTCATTATAATCAAAATCTTCTATTATTTTTTCTAAATTTTCCTTTGTAAAATTCTCCTTCAAATTTTCAAGTTTTTTCTTTAATTCCTTTTCCTTTTCAAATATTTTAAGCTTCCGCTCATATTCATCAAGCTGTCTGAATCCTCTTTTTATATTGTCAAATACTGCCTGTCTGGTAATTCCATACTCTTCCGAAATCTCGCTCAGAGACCTGTCCTCTTCGAGATAAAGTTCAAGATACTGTTTCTGCTTTTTGGAAAATAGTTCCCCATAATACAGAAAAAGTGTCGAATATCGTAAAAAATCATCTAATTTATCCATAATCTTTATTATATAGTTATTTCTGCATATTGTCAATTTTATCCTACAACATGGAAACAGGATCTACATCTACGCTTATTCTTATCTTTTTTTCCTTGTATTCATTCATTGCTTTTCTTATTACATTTTTTACCTTTGTAATATTCTCCCTGTTAAATTTTATAAATATCTGGTATCTGTATCTTCCGTTTATTTTATAAATCGGAGCCTTAAATGGCTCTGACACAAATTCATTTCCACCGGGATTTGTTCCAATGTTCAGGCCTGCCATAAGAATATTGTAGAATTTTTTTGCCTTTTTTTCCAGTTCTTCCTCTTCTTCTGAAGACACAACTATAATTATGAGTCTTCCGAAAGGCGGATAATTCAATATTTTCCTTAACTCCATTTCCTTCCTGTAATATCCTTCATAATTTCCCGTAACTGTATTCTGTATGACTTCATTTTCCTCATTAAATGTCTGGATTATCACTTTTCCATCCTTACTGCCACGTCCTGCCCTTCCTGATGACTGGGTCAGCAGCTGGAAAGTCTTTTCTCCTGCCCGGAAATCCGGAAAATTAAGTATTATATCAGAATTGATAATCCCCACAAGCGTAACATCAGGAAAATGAAATCCCTTCGCAATAATCTGTGTTCCAAGCATTATATCATATTTGTGATTTTTAAAGTCATTGTATATATCTTCATAATCCTTTTTTGTCTTCACTGTTTCAGAGTCCACCCTTACAGTCCTGCTTTCAGGAAAATATGACTTAATTTCTTCCTCTATCTTTTCTGTTCCTGTCCCAATCTGCATGACTTTTTCACTGCCACACGCATCGCACTTCCCATTAAAATACTTTTCATAGCCACAGTAGTTACATTTCAGCTTATTTTCGTATTTATAATAGCTTAAAGATATGCTACAGTTAGGACATACAGGAATATGCCCGCAGTCCTTGCACTTCAGAAGATTTGCAAATGCCTTCCTGTTTAAGATAAGTATTACCTGTTCTTTTCTTCCCAGTGCCCCTGACATTTCCTTCAGCAGTTCCTCTGAGAAATTTTCAGGTGTATTGTTTAAATCAACTATTTCATACGTAGGCATTTTTGCATTGTTAAACCTTTCCTTCAGTTCCACAAGCTCAATGTCATTTTTCTCAGCCTGATAATATGATTCAAAAGAAGGTGTCGCCGACCCAAAAATCACCTTTACATCTCCTTCAATCAAGGCCCTTTTTATTGCCACATTTTTTGTATGATATCTAGGATTGTTATCCTGTTTATATGTATTTTCATGTTCTTCATCTATTATTATATATTTCAGGTTCTGCACAGGAGCAAATATCGCCGATCTGGCTCCAATAACTATCTTTTTCTCCCCCGTCCTTATGTAAGTCCATTCCTTTCTCTTTTCTGCATCAGTCAGCTTGCTGTGAAGTATAGCCACAGAATCTGAAAACTGCTTTTCCAGCCTTTCTGTCATTTGGGTTGTAAGAGAAATTTCAGGTACCAGGAACAGGCTTCCGTAACCATTTTTTATTGCTTCTTTTATAAGATTTATATATATTTCAGTTTTACCTGATCCTGTAACCCCTTTTAACAGGTAAAACTTCTTTCCACCATTTTTTATCGTGTCTGCAACCTTCTGCTGCTCTTCATTCAGAACAACATCATCATCGGCTATTTTACCTTCAATTTTTCCGCCTGACATTTTTTTACTGTTTACTATCAGCTTTTTTTCAATTTTAATTGCTTCTTCCTTCAGAGCCCTTTTTATTATGTCAGGTGAAAAATTTTTATCAAGTGTTGCTGTTGTGACTTCCTTTTTTTTCTGCATATAGCTGTTGAATTTTTCTATTTCACTCAATTTTTCATTACTTTTTTCAAAAAGATACATATTTTCTGTTTCTGATTCTTTATCTTCCAGATTTTTTACATATATTGCCTTTTTGGAATAATTCAGCTTTAAAGTACCAGGATACACTGTTCTTATGACATTGTAATAATCACTTATATAGTAGTCCTTTATCCACTTTATCAGCTTCATTATATTTTCCGGAATAGATAAAATAGGGGCTCTATCTATGATGAACTTTATTTTTGAAACATCTATCGATATATCTTCCTCTTTTGTTTCAGAAATAATCAGTCCTGTCTTATTTCTATTTACAAAGTTTACAATACACCATTCTCCGGGCTCATATTTCTCCGTTGATTTGTAGGTATATATATTTACATTATTTTCGACATATATTTCATAATAATACATAGTTACCCCTATTTTTTATGTTATTTTACTGCTTAATTCAATATTATCCTTACTTCTGAATTTTTATCCAGTTTTGTTCCTGGAGATGGATACTGTTCTACAACACTTCCATTTCCTGTTATCTTATATTTTGGAAATTTAATCTGAGGATATATTGAAATTATTTCCCTTAAGCTTAATCCTGTCAAGTCAGGCATTTTATTGTTATTAAACTCATTCAGCAATTTTTTCAGATCCTTCATCGGTTTCTGTTCAACTGCTTTTTCCTTTCTACTTTCTTCAATATTACCTTCCGGACTTATTCCCATGTATTTTATCAGTTTTTCCAAAACATTTCTTACAGACGGCAATGCCACCTCTCCTCCATAATGCTTTCCACCTGTTCTAGGTTCATTTATGGAAATCAGGACAATATATTTTGGATTATCCACAGGAAAAAATGCAATAAATGAACTGAAGAATTTTCTTCCTTCATACCCCTTTACGCCCGGTTTTTGGGCAGTTCCTGTTTTTCCACCAATTCTGTACCCCTTAATCTGTGCTCCTTTTCCTGTTCCCTTTGTAACAACTGCTTCCATATATTTTCTGACACGTCGTGAAGTATCTTCTTCAAATATTTTTTTTACTACAACCGGACTATTCTGTTTAACGATATTTCCCCTGTCATCTTCCAGCCTGTCAACAAGATAAGGTTTCATAAGCTTTCCATTATTTACTACTGCATTAATTGACGTTATCATCTGTATCTGTGTCATGGCAATTCCCTGACCAAAAGAAACATTCGATTTTCTTACAGGAGTCAAGTCCTTCACCGACAGCAGTTTTGGTGACATCTCAGCAAACGTATCTATTCCCGTCTTTCTCCCTGTTCCTACTTTGTCCAGATAATTCTGAAAGGTTTTTGTGTCAATCCTTGAACCTATTACAACCATTCCTACATTTGATGACGCTGCCATTAATCCTTCTATTGTGTATGTTCCTTTTTTTGAAGGATCATGCTCACCTATTAGTCTATCCTGTACTTTTATATGCCCCCCTGAATATATTGTAGAATTAGGAGTTATTACTCCTGTGTCTAATCCCATTGCAACTGTTATAGGCTTAAAAATCGATCCAGGTTCAAACATATCTGTTATTGGTCTATTTTTTACCTCAGCATTATTGCTTGCCTTCGGATAGGAAGACATTGCAAGTATTCTTCCTGTCTCTACTTCCATAATTATTCCCATTGCAGACACCGGGCTATACGTCTGAAAAGCTTTTTTCAGTTCTGCATCCATTATATCCTGCAGTATGCTGTCTATTGTTAATATTATGTTGTTTCCATTCTGAACTGAAACACTTTTTTTATTTTTTATTGCGTCCACTGTTAAGAAGTTTCCGGGATTTCTCATCCCTTCCACTACCCCGTCAGTTCCTGTAAGTTCTTCATCATAAAATTTTTCAATACCGTAAGCTCCCTTACCTTCACTGTCCAGAAAGCCTATCATTTCCTGAAAAATTTCATTTTTTATGTAATTTCTGCTGAATGATGGCTCAAAAAATACTCCTGAACTGAGGTATTTAGCGGCATCCAGCTCATCTTCTATAGCTTTTCTTTCATTGTATCCAAGTTTGTAATCTACTTTTAAATATTTTATTTTTGGATTTTTTTTCTTTAAAAGAATATCCCTTTTTACCTTATCTGTATCAAGGTCAGGAAGATTCTTCTTAAAAAGATCCATCAGCTTGTCAATATTTTCATCTTTAACTAAAGTCGGATCTAAAGCTATGGAATAGTCTTCTCCATCAAAAGCTAAAATTTCTCCGTCATTTGAAATAATTCTTCCTCTTTTTGCCAGCACCTTATACTTGCTCTTATATTGTTTTTCTCCATCTTTTTTATATTCTTCACCTTTTACAACCTGAAGAAAGAATAACCTTAAGAAAATACCAAAAAACGCAAGCACCACTCCTGCTGATATTATTGCCATACGTAGTTTAAAAGCACTTATTCTTACTTTTTTTCCTTTTTTTATCCCAGATTTCTTTTCCATATTTCTCCTAAACTAATCCAGTTTTTTCAAAATCAATTCATTTATCATTTGAGGGTTGGCTTTCCCTTTGGAAAGTCTCATAGCCTGTCCCACTAAATATTTAAGGGCATTACTTTTACCCGCCTTATAATCTTCCACAGACTGCTGATTTTCTTCCAGCACCTGCTCAACTATTTTCTCAATTTCACTGTTGTCAGTTATCTGAATCAATCCCTTTTCTTTTACTATAATTTCAGGATCCTTGTCTTCTGATAACAGCAGTTCAAAAACTTCCTTTGCTATTTTTGAGCTTATTACATTTGTTTTTATCAGGGTTATAAGCTTTGCAATATTTCCTGAAGAAACTGAAAATTTCTCAATTCCAATATTTTTTTCCTTCAGCACCCTTAAAACTTCTGTCAGCATCCAGTTTGCAGACAGTTTAGGTTCTCCTGATTCCTTTACCATTGTTTCATAGTATTCGGCAAGTTCAGGTTCCCCTGCAAGAGTTGCCGCCTCTTTTTCATTCAGTTTATATTCCCCTACAAATCTTTTTGCTTTTTCATCTGCAAATTCAGGCATTTCTTTTTTTACTTTTTCAAGCCTTTCATCAGATATGATGACTTTTGGCAGGTCAGGTTCAGGAAAGTATCTGTAATCCATTGCTTCCTCTTTACTTCTCATAGGTCTTGTAACACCCTGTTCTTCATCCCATAACCTTGTTTCCTGTATAACTCTTCCACCATTTTCAATAACTTCAATCTGTCTGCTTGTTTCATATTCTATTGCCCTTACAACAGCCTTGAAGGAGTTCAGGTTCTTAGTTTCAGTTCTTGTTCCTAAAACTGTGTCCCCTTTCTTTCTTACTGATACATTGGCATCACATCTAAGTGATCCAAGTTCCATGCTCACATCACTTACTTTTGTATATTTCAGCCTGTCCTTCAATGTATTCAGATAAGCATACGCTTCCTCGGCATTCTTTATTTCAGGCTTTGAAATTATCTCAATCAGAGGTACTGAAGCCCTGTTATAGTTTAAAAGACTTTCTGACGTTGTATGTATACTTTTTGCTGTATCTTCTTCAATCTGAATTCTTTCTATCCCCACTTCAGATTCCTTTCCACTGTTTGTCACAATATGCAGTTTCCCATTTTCAGCATATGGCTTAAAATACTGTGTTATCTGATAGTTTTTTGGTGAATCAGGATAGAAGTAGTTTTTTCTGTCAAACTGACTTTCCCCATTGATTTCACAATCCAGCGCAAGTGCAGCCTTTATGGCATAATTAAGCACTTCTTCATTCAGCTTCGGCAATGCTCCAGGCTGTCCTGTACAAATGGGACACGTGGAAACATTTGGAGCTTCATTATCATAATCGGCATTACATGAACACCATACTTTTGTTTTTGTTTTTAACTGGCAATGCACTTCCAGTCCAATGACTGTTTCATATTCCATGCTCATTTTCTGTTTTTCCTTTCGTTAATTCATTATTTTTTAGATATAATTTATTATATCCTTCTCAGAATATTACAGTTCCGGATATTCTATCTTCCCTCTTGCTTCCTCAAATTTATGGGAAACATTGAACAGTAAATCTTCCCTGAAATAATTTCCAATCAGCTGTATTCCTACAGGAAGGCCATTTACAAATCCTGCAGGAACTGAAATTGCAGGAACTCCTGCCATATTTATTGAAACAGTGTAAATATCTGCAAGATACATCTGCACAGGATCTGTATTCTTTTCACCTTTTTTAAAGGCTGTTGTAGGAGAAACAGGAGTCAATATAATGTCAACTTCATTTAATGCCTTTTCAAAGTCCTCTTTTATAAGTCTTCTCACCTGTGAAGCTTTTTTATAGTATGCATCATAGAATCCTGAACTTAATACATAGTTTCCTATCATTATTCTTCTCTTTACTTCAGGCCCGAATCCTTCACTTCTTGATTTTACATACATTTTTTCTATATTTTCATCACTTTTTCTTACACCGTATCTTACACCGTCATATCTGGAAAGATTTGATGCCGCTTCTGCTGATGAAATTATATAATAAGTTGATATTGCATATTTTGTATAAGGCAATGACACTTCCTTTACTTCAGCTCCAAGTTCCTTCAGCTGTGCCACAGCTTTATCCACAACTTCTTTTATGTCCTTATCTAGATCTTCTGTAAAGTATTCTTTAGGAAGTCCTATTTTTAAGCCTTTCAAATCATTATTCAGGCTTTTCAGATAGTCAGGCACTTCAACTTCTGCTGTTGTCGGATCTTTTTCATCATGCCCCGATATTATCTGCATAATTCTAGCCAAGTCTTCAGTTGATTTTGCCAATGCACCTATCTGGTCAAGGGAAGAACCGAATGCCATAAGACCATATCTTGATACCCTTCCGTATGTCGGTTTTATTCCTACTGTCCCTGTAAGGCTCGCAGGCTGTCTTATACTTCCTCCTGTGTCAGTTCCCAATGCTATCGGAACCATCTGTGCAGCTACTGCCGCAGCCGATCCTCCGCTGCTTCCTCCCGGCACTCTATCCAATGCCCATGGATTGGAAGCAGGCTTTATTGATGAATTTTCATTTGATGACCCCATTGCAAATTCATCCATGTTCGCTTTTCCTATTATAGGAACTCCTGCCTTCTTAAGTTTTTCCACTACTGTCGCATCGTATACCCCTTCATAATTTTTCAGAATCTGTGATGAAGCAGTAGTTAAATCACCTTTTGAAAGAATGTTATCCTTCAGTGCCACAGGAACTCCAAATAACAGTGTATTGTCATATTCTTTTCTATTATTTTCATTATTGTCATTATCGTATTTTTTAGCACTTTCCAGTGACTTTTCATTTAAAACACTTGAAAATGCCCCTACTTTATCTTCCAGCGAATCAATTCTCTGTAAAAATTCCTTCGTTACTTCTTCAGATGTAACTTCTTTATTTTTTATCATTTCAGCTATTTCACTGGCTGTTTTTCTGTATAAACTCATTTTTCCACCTTTCTTTTCCTAATCCCACCAAAAATACCAATTTCTTGATTTATACAATCCCTTTGAAAGTTCTTCCAGTTCATCATAAATTTGGAAAACTAAATCCTCACTGACTAAAAACTGCTCTACTGCCAATTTTTCTGCTTCTTCCTGTGTTTCAGGAAATTTTTCCAAATAAAATTCTATTTCAGAGTCAGTTATTGCGGCAATTCTTGCATCATATTTTTCATACCAATATTTACTGATAGCTATAATTTCTTCAGGCAAAGGACATTCGTTAAATCCACCGAATAAAAACCATCCTGGAATTTCATAAGCTTTATCTGCCGGAATCTTAAATAGTCCTACATTTTCCCTTACTTTTCCAGTTTCTCCATCAAATATTGAGTTTAAATAGAAAGTCTCATCTTCATTGAAATTTTTAAAATAATCTAGGTAGTCACTGTCATCAGAAAATTCATATTCCTCATTCAGGTACTCATTTTCTACATATTCCTGTTTTCTTTCTTTAAACCACTGATTACAATCTATTTTTTTATAATTTTCTAAAATTTCATCCCTTGCTCTTTCATATTCTTCAAAATCTGGAAACTCTTCATTGAAATAATCTTTTACTTCAACAAACACAGGAATAAACCCTTGTTTTTTCCCTTCTTCCAACAACTCAAAGTATCTTTCTGCAACTTCTGTTATTTCGCTGTCTTCACTAATTTTTTCATAGTCACATTTTATTTTTTCTGCAAGTAAGTCTATATTTTCCAATATTTTCCTCTCCTTCAAAGAAACTAATTATCGGCATTTTCTCCAACAACTTTTGGTACAATTATAAATTCATCATCACTATTTGGTGCATTTTTTAGGATATCCTTTTTAATTCCGCTATCCTTGACAACATCTTTTCTCAACACATCTTTTAAATCCAGCACGTTAAACAACGGTTCAACCTCGCTCGTATCAACGCTGTTCAATTCTTCCATGTGATCAAAAATTTTATTCAGATCTGTTCTAAATTTTTCAATCTCATTTTCTGAAAATTCCAGCTTTGACAATTTTGCTATTTTTAAAACATCTTCTTTGCTTAGCATTTTTTCTCCTTCTTCATCAATTTATTTCTGATTTTCTCTCCACTCCAATATCTCATTAAAGTTATCAAACTCAAGAAAATCAATATTTTCTTCCAAACAGAACTTAACAGCTCTTGTTCCCTTTCTTACAAAAACAAAATCAGCTGTTTCCATTGCCCTGTAATCAGACGGGCCGTCTCCTACAAAAATTACTTTATATCCCTTTTTCCGGTAGCTTTCCACAGCTTTCTTCTTATCCACTCCATAATACATTTCCTTATCCAGAAATGGATTTGTAATCTTTATTTTATTTCCTTCAAAACTGATGTCATTAGAAATAATGTCATCATCTGTCAAATTTATATTATACTTCAAAAGCGAGCCTTGTATATTAAGCCTCGTTCCTGCACTCACTATTTTAAATTCCGTACCACTTTCGACAAAATCCTTAAAACTTTCATCAATAGTAACATTCTTATCAAGAGTTGCTATATATTCTTCCCTAGTTATATTTAATGACTCAAGTCCAAATATGACAAACTCCCTCATGGTTATATCACCATTTTTGTACTTTTCCCTTATAATTTTTTTATACTCGGGATTATGAGTTTCAAGCAATGTATCTGTTGAATCTTTTCTACTTATGGTTACATCGAAATCTATTAAAAATATACTTTTATTTTCTGTCATTCATTTTCTCCAAAATCTATTTCTGACATTCCTGTCAGATTTAAAGTTCCTAAAGATTCTTTAAATACTTAATTTCATCTTCTGTCAGAGGTCTGTAATGCCCAACTTCCAAACTTCCAAGAGTAAGTTCCCCTACTTTTACTCTCTTCAGGGATTTAATTTCATATCCCAATGTTTCCAGCATTTTTCTTATCTGTCTGTTTCTTCCTTCAAAAATTGCTATTCTTATTTCTCTTTTGCTGACTATTTTCACCTTTGCAGGTGCTGTTCTTCTTCCGTCTATTACAACTCCATGCTTCAACGCTTCCAGATGGTCATCTGTAATGTCCTTATCCAGTTTTGCAATATAGCTCTTATAAAGTTTTTTACTCGGATGCATCACATGATTGTAAATATCTCCGTCATTACTTATTATTATAAGCCCTTCTGTCATATAATCAAGCCTTCCGTACGTATACAGACGCTTTTTAGACTTTATGTAGTCTATTGCAAGTTTTCTCCCGAACTTATCCTCGCTTGAACAGATTACCCTCTTAGGCTTATTTAACATGTAATATTCATAATTTGTATTGATTTTTACCTTTTCCCCGTCAACCCTTACAACATCTCCGGAAGAAACTTCCATTCCTATTACTGCTTCCTGTTTATTTACAGTAACTCTTCCTTCCTTAATCATTTCATCAGCTTTTCTTCTCGAACATACTCCGGCGTCAGCTATAAATTTATTCAATCTCATTTTCTACCTCTATATTTTCTTTTTTATCTGTTTTTTCCTTAATTTCTTCTATTATACCCGGCTTTTCAGAATCCTTCCCTTCATTTTCCTTATAAAGCAGTTCTATTTTTTCATACTGGCTATATCCTGGAAGTTCTGATTTTTCACTAATATTCAGATAACTGTAAAAATCTTCTGTAACTTCATAAAGATTAGGAGTTCCTATCGCCTTCTTTTTTCCTGAGATGTAAATAAGATTTTTTTCCAGTAAATTTGCCATTGTTTTTTCTACACTGACACCTTTTATCTGTTCAATTTCCCCTTTAGTAACAGGCCCTTTATAAGCAATGATTGCCAAGGTTTCCATTGTAGGTTTTGTCAATTTCTTTATTTTAAGTTCGGGATTAAAAAATTTTTTTACATCTTCACCATATAAAGGATTGGAAACAAGAAACACTGCCCCATTTTCAATCCTTATATTTATACCGCTTTCTTTTCTTTTCTCTTTGAGCATTGACAATATTTCCTGCGTTTCATCCAATGATAAACCGTAAAATTTTGCCAGTTCCTCCACTGTTAATGGATCTTTAGAAAGAAATATAAGCGTTTCCATTTTATTTTCAATATTCTCTATTTTTCCCATAATATTTCCCTATTATTTCAAATATATAAATTAATATTCCATAGTAGGTGAAATTATTATATTTTTATATCTGTCAAAGTCATCCAGCACTACTGCTATTCCATTTACAACTGAGTGGATAGCATCGTCGCTTACAGTTACTTTCAGTTTTAATTCTTTTTCAATTTTTTCCTTTAATATTCTTATTCCTGCTCCTCCACCTGACAGATAAATACCAGTTTCATATATATCTGCAGCCACTTCAGGTTCTATTTCTTCCATTGTCAGTTTAATTTCATCTATTATAAGGTCAATATTCTTATCAATAGCTGAATCTATTTCCTGAGCTACTATTTTGATGCTCTTAGGAAGTCCTATTCCTAGTTCCCTACCTCTTATTTCAAATGTCGCATTTTTATCAGGCATGCTGATTGTATTTACTTTCAGATCTTCAGCAGTTTTTTCTCCGATTAGAAGATTATGTTTTTCCTTCACATATTCCATTATATCCTCATTCAGGTGATCTCCGGCAATTTTAACTGATTTTGATACAGCCGCCCCTCCTGATACGATAAATGCTATTTCAGTAGTTCCTCCTCCTATATCAACAATTAAATGTCCTTTAGGCTGGAATAAATCTATTCCTGCTCCGATTGCAGCTGCAACAGGTTCTTCCATAAGATATACTTCTTTCGCCCCTGCATCTTTTACAACTTCCACCACTGCTCTTCTTTCAACTTGAGTTACGCCACTTGGTACACATATTATAACTCTTGCGCTTTGAACTTTATCTTTTCTTATTCTTTTTAAAAATTCTGTCAACATTTTTTCAGTAATTTCATAATCTGAAATAACTCCATTTTTAAGAGGTCTTACTATTTCAGTGTGTTTTGCTGTTCTTCCGATTATTTCCTTAGCTTTTTCTCCGATATATTCCACTTCTTCTGTTTTTATGTTTAACGCAACATAAGTAGGCTCATCAATCTGTATTCCTTCACCTTTTACATAAACTACTGTATTTGCCGTTCCCAGGTCAATTGCCACGTCCTTTGTCGGTTTTGTACTAATTTTGAACACATCAAAAAATTTCATATAAATATCTCCTTCATTTTTATTTCTTTTTTTATTCTATTTTTTTATTTCATTTTCTAAATCATCATCAATCAGTATCTGATTATCATAACTTATAATTCCTTTTTCCTTTAACTGGTCATAGATTCTTGATGCCCTGTTAAATCCTATTCTCAATTCACGCTGCAGCAGGGATATGGAAACTTTTTTCTCCTGTTTTATTATCTCTATCGCATTTTCAAAGTAAGGATCCACATTAACATCATTTTCCTGTGTTTCCACAAGAATTTCATCCCTATATTTTACCTTTCTGCTTGATTTCAGCATAGAAGTAAGGTTTGTAACTTCTTCATCTGAAATGAATGCTCCCTGTATTCTTTCAAGTTTTGAAGAACCATTTTCAAGCAGAAGCATATCTCCCTGACCTAGCAGTTTTTCCGCTCCTGCAGAATCCAGTATAGTTCTTGAATCTATCTGGGATCTCAGTGCAAATGAAATTCTGCTTGGAAGATTTGCCTTTATCATACCTGTTATAACATCTGTTGACGGACGCTGAGTAGCCACCACAAGGTGAATTCCCACCGCTCTCGCCTTCTGGGCAATTCTCGCAATGGATTCCTCCACACTTCCTGAAGCAACCATCATAAGGTCTGCCAGCTCATCTATTATTATAACAATATAAGGCATTTTTTCAACATACTTCAAGGAATTGTAGCTCTTAATGTTTCTAACTCCATTTTCCATAAGCTGTTTGTATCTGTTTTCCATTTCATTTACTGCCCATTTCAAAGCTATTGCAGCTTGCTGAGGGTCGATTATGACAGGAACAAGCAGGTGAGGTATGTCATTGTAAGGCATAAGTTCCACCATCTTCGGATCCACCATAATAAACTTTACTTCTTTTTCGGATTTCTTTGATATCAGTGTTGCTATCAGAGTATTTACTGCCACTGATTTACCTGAACCGGTCTGCCCGGCTATAAGCAGATGCGGCATTTTAGTAATATCTATTATTTTGTCTCTTCCGACAATGTCCTTACCTAAAATTACGTTCAGTTCTCCCTTTTCCAGTTCCTTATTCTGTATTATATTGGAGAAATGTACAGGTTCCTTTATTTTATTAGGAGTTTCTATACCAATTGTATTTTTCCCCGGAATAGGCGCTTCTATTCTTATGCTTTCAGCCGCAAGATTCATTGCAATGTCATCTGAAAGGGAAGTAACTTTACTAACCTTCACTCCGGCAGGAATTGTAATCTCATATCTTGTAATTGTCGGTCCGTATTCATAATTTACAACCTTTGCATCTATTCCAAACTGTTTAAGTACATTTTCCAGATGATTGACATTGTCAATAATACTTTTTTCAATTTCAAATTTCTTTTCCATATCCATAGGCTTAATCTTAAATATTTCTTCTATGGATTTTTTTAGTAGCTCATTATACCCTTTATCTGTATTAAGTCTTGCCGCTTCAGCCTTTTTAAGATTTTCTTCCAGTTCCTTCTGTCTTTTTATGGCCTCCACATCTTCAAATGCTTCTATTTTAGGAATAACCATTTCTTCATGATGATTTTCCACTTTCTTATTTTCTTTTTTAACTGTTTTATCTCCTGCAGATTTTATTTCTTCTGATACTGCTGTTTTTACTTCCTTCTGAAGTTCCTTTTCAGCAGAAGGTTTTACATTAACCTGACTGTTTTGAAGAGTTTCTTTATTTTCAGGAATTTTTACTTCCGGAGTATTATTTTCCTGAGAAACTTTTGTATTTTCAGCTACAGTTTTTTGCAGTTCAGGTTTTTCAGCAGTTTTTACCTGTTGTTCTTCCTGTTTCTTTACTTCTGTCTTTTTCTCTTCAACTTTGGAATTTTCAGGTTTTCTTTCAGATTTCACTGCCACTTTTTCCTTTTCAGCAGCAACTTTATCATTTTCCATTTTTTTAGAAAATTCTGTCCATTCCTTTTCTTTCTTAGCCAGTTCCTCATCTGAATAAACTTCCGTTTTATCTAAAAAGCTGTCCTTCGGCTTTTTAGCCAGCTCAAAGCTCAATTTCTGATTTCTTGACTCTATTATACGTTTTTTCATTTCTTCTTTCTGATATTTCTTATAATCAGTACGTTTAAGTTTCTCAGACATTTTCTTAGCCTTGAGAAGCGTCGCCTTTTCCTTGTATTCATCACTTCTGTAATATTGTCTTACTCCCTTTATCCATTCATAAATATATTCCAGTGGAGTAGACAGCAGATATACAATACTCAGCCCTACAACTGCCCAAAGGAAAATTCCCATTACAGTTGTTGCTATTATTTTATATAAAGGCATTGCCACCAAACTTCCTACAATTCCTCCACTTTCTCTTCCAAATCCCAGCTCCAGAATTATTCTTCCGGCATCTGTAAATGAATCAGGTAAAGGTGTCACAATGTCTTCCCTTATAAACAGTAATGAAATTGCCAGAAGGCAGATTGCTCCTGTCAGTTCTTTTTTTCTGCTTATTTTTACTTCTTTTTTTATAAGATAAGCAAGTCCTGCCACAAATACCAGTCCAATTATAATCCACCCCATTTTACCCGCGATTAAAGTAAAAAAATTCAAAAATAAAAACAGAAAATTCCCTTCAGAATTATTAGAGGTTTCTATCCCTCTTCTATTGACCAGAAGATACGTAAGGAACATTCCTAAAACAATGAAGGAAATTCCTTTAACTTTTTTATTCATTTCAATTCCTTCCTTTTTTATGACCTATGAATATTTTTTATTAATTTATTATTGTGTAAAACTATATACATTATACATTATTTTTTCTATTTTGTCATTTTTTATTATAATTTTTAACATTTTATTTTTCATTGTATTTTTTAACTTATAGACAACAACATCTAATTTTTCTCACTTGTTTTTATCCATAAATTTATTTTTTGTTAATATATTTCTTTCTAAGCCCATAGGAAACTGCTTCGAGAATTATAGCAGTAAATAAAATCATATAAGCAAAAACTCCCACTTCCCTTAAATCATGATACATTGTTCCTGCCATAAACATTTCATATCCTATCCCTCCGGCTCCTGAAGCCGCTCCAACGACGACTGCATTTGTAAAGTTCATTTCAAAACGTACAAATGTCCATGACAGTATCGATGCCATTGATGAAGGAATTACTGCCTGAAATATAATTTGCCACCATGAAGCCCCACTTGCCTTCAGTGCTTCGATTGTTTCCTTATCAAGTTCCTCAATGCTTTCAGAATATGCCTTTACAAGAAAGGCTACCGTATGAAAGGATATCCCTATAACTGCAGCTTCCACTCCTATATTTGCCACAACTGAAAATACCATAACCCAAAGTATCGTAGGAATTGATCTTATAAAAGATACTGTAACCCTTATTATCCTTGAAGTTCTTCTGCCTGAAAGATTTTCAGCCGCAAAAAATGCCAGAAACAATGCAATAAATCCTCCTATCAGAGTTGACATCATTGCAAGGGACAGGCTGACTCCCAGACTTTGAAATATTTCCGGAAAACTGTATCTGTCTGAAAGTCTTGCTTCTAAAAACATTTCCTGCAAATTTTTAACAAATTCCTGTAAAGCTGTAATTATTTTTATATCCCCTGTATCTATTGTAAACATTGTATACAATCCTGTTAGACAGAAAACTGATAATGTAACTGTCAAATAAGCCCTTGACTTTGTAAACTTTTTTATTATTATTTTTCCATTTCTATTTTTTTCCATGTAGCTTTCTACTGCCATTCCTTCACCTCCCTTTCTATACTAGAGCAGTTCCTTTCTTATTTTATTTGACACAAGCTCTATTATTAGAACTATTAATGCCACAATGAGAATAACAAGGCCTGCCGCATCATACCTGAAACTTCTGTAATACAGATTAAATATAAATCCTATTCCTGTTCCTGTAAGTATTCCTACAAGAGTAGCCTCCCTCACATTATTTTCTGTATAGTACAGAACCCATGAAACAAGCTGTGAAGAAACACTTGGAATTACCCCCTGAAATACAATCTGCCACCATGAAGCGCCTGTAGCCTGTAACGCCTCCACCACATCTCCTGCAACATCGTCAATTGTTTCCATGAAGGATCTTGTCAAATATCCGAATGTTATAAATGTCAGTGACAGCAGCCCTGTAAACTGGCTCTGTTTAAAGGAAAATAACAGTAGCAGCGACCATGCAACAACCGGCATATTTCTAAAAAATGAGGCTATAAGTTTTACAATAAATTCAGCTATTTTACTTACTCCTAATGTTTCTGAACCCATTACTGCCATTATAAGTGCAAATATTGATGAAATCAGGGTTGAAGTCAGTGCCAGCAGAATTGTTTCAATGGCAGGCTTCATAATTTTAGGCAGATACTGTAGTGTTTTCCCGTTAGGAATAAATTTCTGGAACAGCCATAATACCCCTTTTGGAACTGATAAGAAAGCCAGTCCATTTTCAAATCCTGAAATTAGAGATGACACAGTATATAGCACTATAACAGAAAGCAGAAATATTATTTTTGACTGCATTCTCCTCTTAAATATATCTTTATTAGTTAACTTCATTAAATTACCTTTCCAAATCCTATTAATTTATTTTCTGATAATTTTTTCTGACAAACCTAATCCTTTTCTCCCTTATCTGAATAAATTTCCTCCACCTTTTCCTTTGTCAAGTTTTCTACAACATTATCAAACACTTTATGCCCCTCATTTAGTCCGATAATTCTATCAGAATACTTTGTTGCAATGTCAACCTGATGTAAATTTACAATACATGTTATTCCCATTTCATCAGTAATCTTTCTCAGATAGTCCATTACTCTTTCTGAACTTTTTGGATCAAGTGATGCAAT
The DNA here is from genome assembly GCF_000469505.1 of Leptotrichia sp. oral taxon 215 str. W9775. Classification (NCBI taxonomy): domain Bacteria; kingdom Fusobacteriati; phylum Fusobacteriota; class Fusobacteriia; order Fusobacteriales; family Leptotrichiaceae; genus Leptotrichia; species Leptotrichia sp. oral taxon 215. Next base: position 18,788 of record NZ_KI272833.1, read on the forward strand.
TGGCTCATCACATAAAAGAAGTACCGGATTCTGCATTAAAGCCCTTGCAATTCCAACCCTCTGTTTCTGACCACCACTTAGCTCACTGCATCTCTGATACGCATATTTCATCATGTCAACTTTTTCAAGTATACTAAAGGCTTCCTGTTTCTCCTCTTCAGTATACAGTCCCAGAGAGCCTGCCAGAACAGACTTGTACCCCAATCTTCCATGAAGGACATTTTCAATAACTGTCAGCCTTTCAACAAGGTTATAGCTCTGGAATATCATTCCTATCTGTCTTCTAAATTTATTTATTTCCTTTCCTTTAAGTTTCTCTATCTGAACATCATTGAAAAGTATAGTTCCCTCATCTATATCAATCATTCTGTTTATTGTTCTCAGCAAAGTTGATTTTCCTGATCCTGAAGGTCCTATAACTGAAATAAATTCACCCTTTTCAGCTGTCAGCGAAACATCTTTCAGGGCTGTTGTCCCATTTTTATATTTTTTTGTAATGTTATTTACCGATAGCAGCATTTTCAACCCCTTTCTTTTATCCTTATTTATTTTACCAATATTAATTAAAAAGGCTGGATTCCCTCCAGCCTTCCGATTTTATTCCTAGTATTTATTCTATTCTTATAATAGTAGTTTTCATTTTCTATGAATTTTTATATCCAGTTTATTCCTTTGCCTGTTCATACCATTTTGAATTTGTTTCAAGGAATCCTACATTTGGATTTTCCTTCAGGAACAGTCCTCTTATTTTACTTTTCTTATCACTGAAGATTGCAGGATTGTCTGTTGTTTCCTTTGACATAAGGGCTTTCTTAATTTTATCCTGATCTTCCTTGGAAAGCTTTTTCACATTGAATACTATCGGCCCGTTAAATACAGGTATTGATTTTATTACAGTGAAGCTTTTTCCCGCATAATCTCCAAACGGTGCAACTGCCCCCTGTTTTACCTTATAAGTAGCTCCCGCTTTATTTTCCTGTCCTGAAGTCAGTTCATATATTGTAAATGACTTCGGAATGGCAAATGTCGCAATATCAGAATCCTTTTTAAACAGATTTACCTGTGCTCCTGGATGAGATCCTCCAAATATTACTTTTGAGAATACTTTTCCTTCCTGTATTACTTCATCATTATCCTTCAGGTTAAATATCTTTACAATTTCATGTGCCGGTATTTTAAATCCTGATGTTGAACTGTTTGTAACAAATGTTATTGATTTTCCCTGCATCTTTTTAAGGTCATATCCGTCTCCAGACTTATATTGTGGAGCATCTTCCTCCCTCACAGCTATAAAACTGTAATAAAATGCATCATCCAATGTTCCGCTGGCTCCTGAATTTGTCAATACAGCTTCCACATCCTTACTTCTTTCCCTTGCACTTAATAGGGCTTCTGCACCGATATATGCAATCTGAGCCTGTCCTGAAATTATATTTTCCACCGCAATGTTATAGTCTGTCGTTGTTATTATTTCAACCTTTTTTCCAGTTGCCTTTTCTATAACCTTTGCAAATTCTTCCCTTGAATTTTTCAAGGAATCATTTGATTCATTTGGCAGAAATACTATTTTTATTTTATCTTCCTTTTTTCCACAGCTTAGTAACACCAATGAGAGCAATGTAATCAAAACTATTTTTAGAATATTTTTTTTCATTTCCATCTCCTTTATTTTAAATTTCTATTATTTCTTTTTCTTTATTATCGACATATTATATCAATTTTTTTCATTTTTTTCTATACTTTTCATTACTGTTTTTCTCTTATTTTAAATAATTTCAAAATATAGTTTTCACATTAATTTTTATAGCTGTATTCTGAGACATCCTCACAAAGAAAATTGACACTGGCCAATACATTCTGATATCATATAAAAAACTTGAAAAGAAGGGAGTCATAAAATATGAATAATAGTAACCGTTGCGGATGGGCAAAGGGTGAAAAAGATATTTTATATCACGACACTGAATGGGGAGTACCTTCCCACGATGATGGATACATCTTTGAAATGCTCATACTGGAAGGCTTCCAGGCTGGACTGAGTTGGAATACCATTTTACAGAAAAGGGAAAATTTCAGGGAAGCATTTGATAATTTTGACTACAAAAAAATTGCAGAATATGATGCAACAAAACTGTCTGAACTTTTAAAAAATGAAGGAATTATACGAAACAGACTGAAAATAAACTCTACTGTTACAAATGCAATAGCATTTATGAAAGTTCAGAAAGAATTTGGCTCCTTTGCAGAATATATATGGAATTTTACTGATAACAAAAGAATTATAAACAAATGGAAGGAACTTTCTGAAGTACCTGCCACAAGTGAACTGTCAGATAAGATAAGCAAAGACTTAAAAAAGAGAGGATTCAAGTTCGTCGGTTCTACTATTATCTATTCTTTTTTACAGGCTATAGGAATTATTGATGATCATTTAATGAGCTGTCCTTATAAGAAGTAACAAAAAACTGCCCCGCAAGGCAGTTTTTAATTTTATCTACTATTTTATTTTTTATTTTGTTTTGGTGGAAATGACGGGAATCGAACCCGTGTCCAAAATAAAAAGTTCTCACTATCATCTACAAGTTTAGTCTATTTATCGCTTTAACCGAAAAGATATTAAACAGACAAAAGTCTAACGGCGAGATTATAAGATGTCCTCAGATGACATAATCATACATCCAAGTAAGCCATTAAAGTGACGTCATCTTAAAGAAAAATGGCGATTTCTTAAAGTGACGAGCTGCGACTTAGGCAGCTAATGCGTAATTATCGTTTCCGATTATATTTAAGTTGGATTTTAAAGCTCCCGCTTACTTGCCGATAATAAGCTTCCTATCCTGTCGAAACCAAAACATTCCCTTATTCTATTGTACTTTGATTATAACACATTTCTCTTCTTTTGAAAAGCATTAATTTCAGGTATTTTACTGGAAATTTATTTAAGTATTATATAAAAGACCCTATAACTCCATATACTCCCAGAGTAACCAGTGATGCGGCAATCAGCACTCCGATACAAATATACATAAAAGATTTTTTTCTATTAAATTGAAGTAATGCAGCAATCAGTGCTCCTGTCCATGCTCCTGTCCCTGGAAGAGGAATTGCTACAAATAGCATAAGTCCAATAAATTCCTTATTTGCAATACTATCACTTCTGCTCATTGCCCTTTTTTCTATTTTTTCAATAAAACCTACCATTATATTTCTTTTTTTCATAAATTCAAACACTTTTACAACAAATAAAAGTATAAATGGTACTGGCAGAAGATTTCCTATTATTGAAGTTATCATGTTTGTGTACCATGGAAGCCCCTGATAATATCCTACCGGAATGCTTCCCCTAAGCTCTATAACTGGAAGCAGGGAAATTAAAAATATTCCTATCACCTTTCCCGCATTTGCTCCAAATATGCTTATAATAAATGCCACTATTGACTGGGCCACTCTTTTCATATCCTAATTGTTAACTGCTGAAAATAATACTGATTTACTACAGCAGTTTTCTCCTTTCCTTTTATTTTCCAATTTTAAATTATTATATCATAAAGTCAGTATTAAAACTATTCTATTTTTTATTTGGTGATTATTTCACTTTTTTCATTGCAAAAAAAAGACGAAAACTTTTAAAATTTTCGTCCGATTTTTTTCTCATTTTTCTTCTAATAACTCATATCTGCTTAATATTAAGATGGCAATTACAATAGCTGTAATATAAAGCAATCTCTATCTCTCATTTATCATCATATGTATTCTAACACATTTACATTAAAGAAAAATGAGAGTTTTTAATTTTTTATAATTTATCGAAAAAAAAGATGAAACTGTTAGCTTCATCTTCTATTTTTTCTATCTTTTTTTATAAAACCTTTCATCTTCTTAACAGCCAGATATGAATCTATCTGTTGAAGCAGTTCCACTGCTGTCCCTACAAGGATCAGAAGACTTGTTCCTCCGATTAGTACATTTATATTAAGAAAATATCCAAACCATATGTTAGGGAATATTCCTAATAATGACAGGAATATAGCACTTCCAAAAGTTACTCTTGTAGCTACTCCTTCCAGATAATCAGCTGTTTCTGCCCCTGCTCTTACTGTCGGTATTGTTCCTCCACTTTGTTTCAGGTCATCTGCCACCTTATCAGGATCAAATGCTATTGTCAAAGTATAAAAGAAGGAAAATACTGTAATCAGTATTGCAAATAACAGCAGATACATAACTCCTTTAGGAGAGAACTGAGCTGTTAAAAAAGTTTTTAATTTACTATCCTTCATTAATGAAACCATAAACGGCGGTGCCGCCATAAGTACTGATGCAAAGATTATCGGCATTACTCCAGACATATTTATTTTTAAAGGCAGGTAAGTTCTTCTTCCAACTGCACTCTGTCCTCCACCAAATCCTAGACTACCTTTTCCTGCATACTGTATAGGAATTCTTCTTTCAGCAAGCTGAACTATTACCATTAAAGTTATAATTACTACAAATAGTACTAAAGATAATGTAAACATTACAATCCCTGTACTGTCCTTGCTAAGACTTGCCCACATATTATGTAATACTCTCGGTAATCCTGCAACGATATTCAGGAAAATCAGCATTGATGTACCATTTCCGATACCTCTTATTGAGATTCTTTCTGAAATCCACATCAGGAATGCTGTACCACCTGTCATCAATGCAACAGAAGTTACGATGAATTTTATTCCTGGCTCGATAACCATTCCACTTCCCATTAACGCTATTGATATTCCAAATGATTGTCCTATTGCAAGAAGAATAGTTACGTATCTTGTCCATTGGGTAATCTTATCTCTTTCCTTACCCCCTTCTTTCTGCATTTCATCTATTTTAGGAAAAATAACTCCTAAAAGCTGAAATACGATTGATGAGTTAATGTAAGGAATTATTCCCAGTGAAAATATGGAAGCCCTTTCAACTGCTCCACCTGAAAACAGGTTCAGGAATCCAGCTAACGCATTATTCTGGAAGTCCTTAAAAAGATCCATATTAATTCCAGGAACCGGGATATGTATTCCAATTCTTGCAATGATAATCATAATCAAGGTAAAAGATACTTTTTTTTCCAATTCGGGTATTTTGAATATTGCTTTTATCCTACTTGCTATTGCTTCAGTTAAAGTCACTCTTACCACTACTCCTTATATATGAGAAAAAGCAAGATGTGAATCTTACTTATCCTCATTTTCTTTTTTATTATTTCCTGCTTTAGCTGAATATGACTTAACTTCAAGAATTTCTACGCTTCCACCTGCTTTTTCAACAGATTCTTTAGCCGCTTTTGAAATTCCATGTGCTTTTACAGTCAATTTCTTTGTAACTTCAGCATTTCCAATTATTTTCAGTAAGCTTGTAAAATCTTTTTCCTTAACATATGATTCAACATTTGTTTCTAAATATTCTTTTACAGCTTTTTTCCCTTTTACATTTCTCAATGCTTCATCTGAATATTTAACTATGAATTTAGGGTTTTTAATTATTCCATTTTCTACTAATGTTTGTAAGCTAACTACATCTCCATCATTGAATTTTTCAACGATATCAGATAATGCAATAACTACCATATCTTTTTTAAATGGAGAATTTGAGAATCCTCTTTTAGGAACTCTTCTTACGATTGGCATCTGTCCACCTTCAAATATAGGTGAAACATAAGTACCAGATCTTTGTTTCTGACCGTTATGACCTTTTCCTGCAGTCTTTCCCCATCCTGTACCATGACCTCTTCCTACTCTTCTTCTTTCTCTTTTAGAGCCTTCAGCAGGTCTTAATTCATTAAGATTCATTTATTCTAAACCTCCTCTACTTTAAGTAAATAAGAAACTAATTTTATTTTTCCTTCTATATCTGCTGTTTTATTATGAACAACACTTTGGCTAATTTTTCTTAATCCAAGTGATTTAACAGTAGCGACATGATTAGGCTTTCTTCCATTAATTCCTTTAATAAGTGTTACTTTTACTTTAGACATTAATTTTACCTCCTAACCTATTATCCTAAAATTTCTTCAACTGATTTTCCTCTAAGTCTAGCAACTTCTTCAACTGATCTTAATTTTTTTAATCCGTCTAAAGTTGCTCTTGCAACGTTATCTTTATTTTTTGATCCTCTTATTTTTGTAAGTACGTCAGTAACTCCGGCTAATTCAAGAAGTTCTCTTGTTGCAGAACCTGCGATAACTCCCGTACCTTTTGAAGCTGGCTTTAACAATACGCTTGTAGCATTGTACTTACCAATTTGATCATGCGGTAAAGTTCCGCCTTTTAAAGATACTGTAATCATATTTTTCTTAGCGTTTGCTACTGCTTTTCTTATAGCATCAGGTACACCATTTGCTTTTCCTAATCCTATACCAACTTTTCCTTTTTCATCTCCAACAGCTGCTAATACTGAGAAAGATATTCTTCTTCCTCCTTTAACAGTTTTAGAAACTCTGCTTATTCTTAAAAGACTTTCTTTATATTCACTCGCTTTTGCTTCTCTATCTTTAATTTCTCTGGCCAAAATAAATCCTCCTTCTCTCTAGAATTTTAATCCTGCTTCTCTTGCAGCATCTGCTAATGCTTTTACTCTTCCTGTGTAAATATATCCGCCTCTATCAAATACCACATTGCTTATACCTTTTTCCAATGCTTTTTTTGCGATTGCTTCTCCAACTTTTTTAGCTGCTTCAACATTTCCACCTGATTGAGCTTTTGCACCTTTTTCAATTGTTGATGCTGAAACTAATGTTGTTCCTGTACTGTCATCGATAATTTGAACAAATATATTCTTCAAACTTCTATACACAGAAAGTCTAGGTCTTTCAGCAGTTCCAACGATTTTTCTTCTTATACTTCTATGTTTTTTCTCTCTTAATTTATTTCTATCAAGTTTTTTAATCACTAAAATCTACCTCCTATCCTTTCTTACCTTCTTTTCTTCTGATTACTTCATCAGCATACTTAACTCCTTTTCCTTTGTAAGGTTCAGGTGGTCTTTTTGCTCTTATGTTCGCAGCAACTTGTCCAACTAATTGTTTATCAATTCCTTCAACAGTTATTTTAGTGTTTCCTTCAACTTTGAAAGTAATTCCTTCAACAGGTTCTATTTCTACAGGATGTGAATATCCTAGAGCCAAAGTAAGTCCTTTACCACTAGCTTGTACTCTGTATCCAACCCCTACTAATTCCAATTTGATTTCAAAACCTTGACTTACTCCTGTTACCATGTTGTTTACATTAGCTCTTGTTGTTCCGTGAATAGCTCTTGTATTTGGTAAATCATTAGGTCTTTCAAAAGTTATTTCGTTGCCATCTATATTTACTTTTATTTCACTGTTTAATTCTCTTTCAAGCTGCCCCTTAGGTCCTTTAACAGTAAACTTATTTCCATCTTGTTTAATTTCTACACCTGCAGGTATAGTTATAGGTTTTTTACCTATTCTTGACATAACTTTCCTCCTATTTTATAAAATGCGTAAATTACCACACGTAGCAAAGTACTTCTCCACCAACGCTATGCTTTCTGCATTCCTTGTCTGTAATAACACCTTTAGGTGTTGAGACAATGGCAATTCCTAATCCACCTAATACTTTAGGTAAATTTTCAACAGATGTGTACACTCTTCTTCCAGGTTTTGAAATTCTCTTCAATCCTTTGATTACAGCATCTCCATCCATATATTTTAAAGTTATTACTATATCTCTTATATTTCCTTCTTCTTTTATTTCATAACCGGCTATATATCCTTCATTTTTTAATATGCTAGCCATGCTTTCTTTTATTTTAGAAAACGGTACTTTAACTTCTGTATGTCTAGCCATGTTTCCGTTTCTAATTCTAGTAAGCATATCAGCAATAGGATCTGTTAAATGCATTTATTTCTCCTCCTCTCAAAATTACCAACTTGATTTCTTTACTCCAGGGATAACTCCCTCTCCTGCTAATTTTCTGAACATTACTCTTGAAATCCCGAATTCTCTCATAAATCCTCTAGGTCTTCCATTTAACTGACATCTGTTTCTAAGTCTTGTAGGCGATGCGTTTCTTGGTAATTTAGATAATTCTACGATTGCTTCTCTATCACCTGCTTTAGCTCTTGCCTTTAATTCAGCTCTTTTTGCTGCATATTTATCAACTAATTGTTCTCTTTTTAAGTTTCTTTCAACCATTGCTTTTTTAGCCATTTATTAAGTTACACCTCCTTCAAAATACAACCTATTTTGCAAACGGCATTCCGAATGCTTTTAATAACGCTCTTCCTTCTTCATCGTTTTGTGCAGTTGAAACTATAGTGATACCTAATCCTAATGTTTTGTCAACTTTATCGATTTCGATTTCAGGAAACACGATTTGCTCTTTTAATCCAAGTGTATAGTTACCTCTACCATCAAATCCTTTTGGAGATACTCCTTCAAAGTCTCTTACTCTTGGTAAAGTAATGCTTATCAGTCTATCAAGGAACTCATACATTTTTTCTTTTCTTAAAGTAACTTTTGCTCCGATTTTTTGTCCTTCTCTCAATTTAAATCCTGCTTCAGATTTTCTTGCAGCTCTTGGTACAGGCTGTTGTCCTGTAATTTGTCCCAATTCCTTTATTGCAGTTTCAATTAACTTAGGATTGCTTACTGCTTCTCCAATCCCCATGTTTACTACAATTTTATCTAATTTAGGTACTTGCATAATGTTAGAAATATTTAATTCTTTCATTAATGCAGAAACTAATTCTTCTTTATATAATTTTTGTAATCTTGGAATATATTTTTCAGCCACTTAAGTTCTCCTCCTCTCTAAATCCTATATTTCATTACCGGATACTACCGATACTCTTACCTTTTTATTATCTTTTATTTCATATCTTACTCTAGTTCCCTTTTTTGCACTTTCATCCCAAAGCATAACTTTAGAAGAGAAAATTGGCATTTCTTTCTCTACAACTTCGCCTTGTGGGTTCATTGCATTAGGTTTAACATGTCTTTTTTGTATATTAACACCTTCAACTATGATTTTTCCTGTCTTAGGGAATACTTTTAACACTTTTCCGACTTTTCCTTTATCTCCTGTTTGTCCTTGACCTTTATCATTTCTTGACAAATCCTTTGATCTACCGCTAATTACAACAACTGTATCTCCAGTTTTTACATGTAATTTGTTAGGTACTGATTTAACTCTTGGTTTAGCCACGCGTAAACCCTCCTTCCTATAATAACTATAATACTTCTGGTGCTAGAGATACTATTTTCATAAAGTTTTTTGCCCTCAATTCTCTTGCTACAGGTCCAAAAATTCTCGTACCTCTTACTTCTAATGCTGAGTTTAAAATTACTGCCGCATTATCATCAAATTTTATATATGATCCGTCTGCTCTTTTTAATTCTTTTCTAGTTCTTACTACTACAGCTTTAACAACGTCACCTTTTTTTACGTTTCCATTCGGTATAGCTTCTTTAACAGATGCTACTACTATATCTCCGATTTTTCCGAATCTTCTTCTTGACCCACCTAATACTCTGATTACCATTATTTTCTTTGCTCCGGTATTATCAGCAACATTAAGTATAGTCTGTTGTTGAACCATTTAAAATTTCCTCCTCTCAAATTTACTGAAAACTATTTTGCTTTTTCTAAAATAGTTACAACTCTCCATCTTTTTTCTCTACTTAACGGTCTTGTTTCCATTATTTGAACTCTATCTCCAACACCGCATTCGTTCTTTTCATCATGAGCTTTATATTTTTTTGAAGTTTTTACTCTTTTTTTATAAAGTTTATGCAGTTTCATTGTTTCTTCAAGAACAACTACAGTCTTATCCATTTTATCAGAAACAACGATTCCTTCTCTTACTTTTCTTTCGTTTCTTTTATTTTCCACTGACGAATCCTCCTATTTTACAGTCTTTGTTTTCTCAGTTATAATTGTTTTTATTCTAGCAACATCTCTTTTCACTTCTCTTATTTTTGCAGTGTTTATAGGAGTGTCCTGTAATTTTGCTAGATTCTGAAATTTCAAATTGAATAATTCCTGCTTTAATTCTTTAACTTTTGCATCTAACTCTTCTAATGATAATTCTCTAATTTCATTTGCTGTCATTACTTATCACCACCCACTTCTTCTCTTTTTACAAATCTGACTTTGATAGGTAGTTTATGTCCAGCTTTTCTTAATGCTTCTTTAGCTTTTTCTTCCGATACTCCGCCAACTTCAAACATTATTTTTCCTTTTTTAACTACTGCTACCCAACCTTCAGCGTTACCTTTACCTTTACCCATTCTTGTTCCTTCAGGTCTTTTTGTATAAGGTTTATCAGGGAATATTCTGATCCAGATTTTTCCTTCCCTTTTAAATGTTCTATTTATTGTAATTCTGCATGCTTCTATTTGTCTTGATGTTATCCATCCAAATTCTTTAGCGGCAAGTCCAAATTCACCAAAATCTACTTTGTTTCCTTTTGTAGCTATACCACCCATTTTTCCTCTGAACTGTTTTCTGTATTTCGTTCTTTTAGGTATTAACATTACTCATTTCCTCCTTCCTTTTTATTAGAAAGAACTTCACCATTGAATATCCATACCTTTAATCCTAATGCACCATATGTAGTGAATGCAGTTGCAGTTGCATAATCAACATCTGCTCTTAAAGTATGTAATGGTACTCTTCCTGAAAGTGTCCATTCACTTCTCGCTATTTCGGCACCGTTTAATCTTCCCGATACCATTACTTTAATTCCTTTTACTCCAGCTTTTTCAGCTCTTTGAATAGCCTGTTGAACTGCTCTTTTATAAGCAACCCTTTTTTCAATAGCTGTTGCAATGCTTTCAGCAACTAACTGAGCATCTTTATTAGGATTTTTAATTTCCTGTACTTTAACTTGTATTTTTTTGTTTGTTAACTTTTCAAGATTTGCTTTTAAAGCTTCTATTTCTTGACCTTTTCTCCCTATTAATATTCCTGCTTTACCAGTTTCTATTATAATAGTTACATCAGTAGGAGATGTTCTTTCAATTTGAATAGTTGAAACTCCTGCATGATAATAGTTTTTCTTAATGTATTCTTTTATTTTTATATCTTCATGAAAATTATTTAAGTATTCTTTTCCTTCGGCGAACCATTTTGAATCCCATGATTTAGTAATTCCGATTCTAATACCTCTAGGATCGACTTTTTGTCCCACAGACTTACCTCCTTATACTTTATTATTAGTTTCTTTCATCAACTTCTATAGTGATGTGAGCTGTCGGTTTTCTTATTACATCCGCTCTTCCCATTGCTCTTGGACTTATTCTCTTAAGCACCGGTCCTTTATCTATCAATATTTTTGAAATGAATAGTTTATCAGGATCCATATTGTTATTATGTTCAGCATTTGCAATTGCTGATCTTAATGTTTTTTCTATAAATTTTGCCGCTTTTTTATTTGTAAATCTTAATATATTTAAGGCCTGTAAAGCATTTTTCCCTCTAACTACATCAGCTACAAGTCTTGCTTTTTGAGGACTTAATCTTTGATAACGTAATTTAGCTACAACTGCCATTAAAGCTCTCCTTTCACTTACATATTATATCGGGCATTTCCCGAAATTTATGAATAATATCTATTATTTTCTTTTAGCATCTTTTTTAGCATCTTTCCCATGTCCATAGAAAGTTCTTGTTGGAGCAAATTCTCCTAACTTGTGTCCAACCATTTCCTCAGTTACATATACAGGTATATGTTTTTTACCGTTATATACTGCAAAAGTATGTCCGATAAATTGAGGGAATATAGTAGATCTTCTAGACCAAGTTTTGATTACTTGCTTTTTTTCTCCCATTGTTTCAACTTTTTTCATTAAATGTGCATCAACAAAAGGTCCTTTTTTTAATGAACGAGCCATTCTTTCCTCCTTATTTACATTAATCGATTGAGTTCATGTCAGCCTTACACATCTTAATATCGCTATTAAAGATGTGTCAAGCAACATTACTATATTCATATATTTTTTTAGTCTTTAAACTATTTCTTTCTTTTTCTGACAATAAATTTGTCACTAAGTTTTTTACCTCTAGTCTTTTTACCAAGAGTAGGTTTACCCCAAGGAGTAACTGGTGATTTTCTTCCTATAGGCGATCTTCCTTCTCCTCCTCCGTGTGGGTGATCCACAGGGTTCATTACAGATCCTCTTACGTGAGGTTTTCTACCTAAATGTCTATTTCTTCCAGCTTTACCTAATGATACAAGTGAATGTTCAGAATTTCCTACTGCTCCTACAGTTGCCATACATTCTCTATGTATAAGTCTTAATTCTCCTGAAGGAAGTTCAACGTGACAGTAAGTTCCTTCTTTCGCAACAAGTCTTGCAGATGTTCCTGCCGATCTTGCCAGCTGTCCACCTTTACCAGGCATAAGCTCTACGTTATGTATAACTGTACCTATTGGTAAATCTTTTAATTTTAAAGCATTTCCAGGTTTAATTTCAGCAGTATCTCCTGCTAAAACTACATCACCTTTTTTTAGTCCATTTGGTGCTAAAATATATCTTTTTTCTCCATCAACATAATGTAATAATGCGATATTAGCTGTTCTGTTAGGATCATATTCAAGAGTTGCAACTTTTGCAGGAACACCTATCTTATTTCTCTTCCAGTCGATTACTCTATATAATCTTTTATGACCTTTATGTCTGTTTCTTCCTGTTCTGTGTCCATAGTTGTCAATTCCGTAAGCTGATCCAAGAGGTTCAGTTAGAGATTTTTCAGGTCTAACTTTATCTAATTCAGTATTAACTAATATCGACATATGCCTTGTCCCACTAGTTATCGGTTTTAATTTTTTAATTGGCATAACTTTTTTACCTCCACTTCTGTTTATTCTTTTTTTAATCACGTTCGTATATTATATCATTTTTTAATGATAATTCCTATACAAATCATGCATAAAAATTTCTTTTATTATATATTTTTTTTATGATTAACAGCTTTATCTATTACCCTTCGTATGCTGCTATTTTTTCTCCATCTTTTAATTTTACCATAGCTTTTTTCAATGCAGATGTTTTATACATTGACATTCTGAATCTTTTTGCTTTAGGCTTTATGTTCAGAGTATTAACGCTTTCAACTTTTACGTTAAATAATTTTTCAACTGCTTCTCTTATTTGAATCTTGTTTGCTCTTCTATCTACGATAAAAACGTATTCATTATTTTCATTAGCCAGATTTCTTGCTTTTTCAGTAGCAACTGGTCTTTTAATTATATCTGTAATATGCATTATGCCAGCACCTCCTCAATCGCTGCAAGAGCTTCTTTAGTAAGGATTACTTTATCCTGTTTTATCAGCCAGAAGATTCTCAGTTCTCTTGAGTCTAAAACGAATGTTTTTTCAATATTTCTTACTGACATGTATAAGTTATAATCTCTATCTTCAGTGAAATCATTTACAACAAATAATTGTTTTTGTCCTGCAAAGTCTAAAGTTTTTGCGAAGTTAACAAAAGTTTTTGTTTTAGGTGTTTCTAATGCGAAATCATCTAGAACTATTAAGTTTCCTTCGTTTATTTTAGTTGCTAATGCAGATCTTAAAGCTAATTTTCTAACTTTTTTATTTACTTTTTTAACATAATCTCTTGGTTTAGGACCATGAACTACTCCTCCACCTACCATGTGTGGTGCTCTTGTAGATCCTTGTCTTGCTCTTCCTGTTCCTTTTTGTCTGAAAGGTTTTCTTCCTCCACCTCTCACTTCAGCTCTTGTTTTAGTAGATGCTGTACCTTGTCTTAATTCTGCTAACTCAGCAACTAAAACTTCGTGCATTACAGTCTTATTTGGTTCAATTCCAAATATTTCATTATTTACTTCAACAGTTCCTGCTTGTGAACCGTCTAATTTATATATATTTAAAACTGGCATTTTATCCTCCTCTCTTTCCTACTAGTATTTCTTAACCGATTTTTTAATGATTAGATACCCGTTTTTAGGTCCTGGAACTGCACCTTTTACTAATAAAAGGTTATTTTCTGCATCATATTTAACTAATTTAAGGTTTTGAACAGTTACTTGTTCATTTCCAAGTCTTCCTGCCATTTTCTTACCTTTTGGTACGTTACTGTTTGATGCGGCACCTCCTGCGTTAGATCCTCCAAGTCTGTGGTTTCTTGAAACCCCGTGAGACGCTCTGTTTCCTCCGAAGTTATGTCTTTTCATAACTCCTGCTGTTCCTTTTCCTTTTGATGTTCCTGAAATATCAACAAATTCAATACCTTCAAATACATCAACGTTAATTTCCTGTCCTAATTCAAATGCAGCTAAGTCTTCTACTTTAAATTCTTTTAAGAATCTTTTAGGAGTTACTCCTGCTTTTTTAAATAATCCCATTTCTGGTTTTATTGTATTTTTTTCTTTTTTATCGTCATATGCTAAAGTTATAGCATTATAACCATCTTTATCATCTGATTTTTTTTGAACAACGAAGTTCGGTCCAGCTTCAATAACTGTAACTGGTACTAATTTTTCATCCTCAAATATTTGAGTCATTCCGATTTTTTTACCTAATATCATTTATTTATCCTCCTTAATATATTGGTTAATACAATCATTTCAATGAAAAATCATTGAAAGATTGTACTAACATGTATTAAGCCTATAATTGCTTAATTTCTATTCCTACACCTGATGGTAAGCTTAATGAGCTTAATGCTCCTATGATTTGCTGACTAGAATTTTTAATTTCAACAAATCTTCTATGTATTCTCATTTCAAATTGTTCTCTTGAATCTTTATTTACGTGTACAGATCTTAGAACAGTATATTTTTTAGTTTTAGTTGGTAATGGAAGCGGTCCTGCTACTTCTGAACCATTCTTCTTTACTACTTCAGCTATTTTTTTTGCAGACTGATCTAATAATTTATGATCGTAAGATTGAAGATATATTCTTATTTTATCCAAAGTATTTCCTCCTATTTTTATTTCATCTACTACTTAACGATAGTTGCAACAACTCCAGAAG
>NZ_KI272834.1 GCF_000469505.1 Leptotrichia sp. oral taxon 215 str. W9775
TTTCCTTCTTCTTTTGCTTTAAGGTCTGCCACTTCAGTTTCAAGTTGATTCTTCTGTGCTTCAAATTCCCTTTTCTTCTGTGCTTCCTTCTCAAGCAAATCATTGAATTTGTTTTCTATTGAATTCAGACTTGCCTCCAGACTTTGTTTTTCTGCTGAATAACTTACTGTTGCCATTACCAATAAAGCTGACAGCAAAAGTATTTTCTTTCTCATAAATGTCCTCCTATAATTTTCTAATTATATAAAAATACTTTCTACTTTAATTTTTAGTATGATATTTATTATATATGTCTTTGTTTTTTATTTGTCGCTATATTATAACATATTTTAAAACTATTGCATCTACTTCTTTATAGTATTTAATATATTTTATATAAAAAAAATTTTTTTATTATATTTTCTATATATTCATTACTTTGTTTTTTATCTGAATATTTATTCAAATAAAAAGTTATTTTATATTTTTAAGTTTCTCATGAAATAAATACAAAATAAATAAAATAAAAACACCGTCAAAGTAATATTGACGGTGTTTCTATCTTCTTTTCCAATTTCTGAATTAAAGGTTATATTTTAAACAAAAACTTTTTCCTTCAGATAAAAAGTTATTAGTAAATAACTCTGAATCCTAATCCTCCTC